>NZ_JBSGDB010000249.1:0-12681 GCF_053602155.1 Streptomyces sp. NPDC004561 | reverse complement strand
GGCGCTGAAGGTGGCGTAGTCCGCCTTGGTGGCGCCCAGTTCCTTCTGGAAGACGCCCTGTTCGCTCCCCAGGGAGTCCGGCCCGGCGCGTGAGTGCCTGTTCGGTGACCTTACGACGCCTTGCGGGCGGTGGCCTTCTTGGCGGTGGTCTTGCGGGCCGTCGACTTCTTGGCCGGGGCCTTCTTGGCGGTGACCTTCTTCGCCGGGGCCTTCTTGGCCGTGGTCTTCTTCGCGGCGGTCTTCGACGCGGCGGCCTTCGCGGTCGCCGTGGTCTTCTTGGCCGTGGTCTTCTTCGCCGTGGTCTTCTTCGCCGCGGCCGTGGTCTTCTTCGCCGGCGCCGCCTTCTTGGCGGTGGTCTTCTTCGCGGCCGCCTTGGTGGTCTTCTTCGCCGCGGCCTTCTTGACCGTCGCGGCAGCAGGGCCGGTCAGGCTGCCCTTGGGCGCCTTCTTCACGGAGACCTCGCCGCCCCGCGGGAGCTTCTTGGAGCCGCTCACCAGGTCCTTGAAGCCCTGACCGGCGCGGAAGCGCGGCACGGAGGTCTTCTTGACCCGAACCCGCTCGCCCGTCTGGGGGTTACGGGCGTAACGGGCGGGGCGGTCCACCTTCTCGAAGGACCCGAAGCCGGTGACCGAGACCCGCTCGCCCGCGACGACCGCGCGGACGATGGCGTCCAGGACATGATCGACAGCCTCGGCGGCCTGCTGACGGCCGCCCATCTTGTCGGCAATCGCTTCTACGAGCTGCGCCTTGTTCACGTCTTCCCCTTCGGAGACATCGCCAGAACGAAAGTGTTCAAGCTTTTTCGCACGTTAGGCAGATATATACCGCAAATCAAACACGAAACGGGCTTATCACCCTTGTGCCGCAACGGATTCGGTTGCTCCGGGCCGTTCAGCAGTCCTCGTCAGGGATCCGACCCTCGTCGAGGTCCGCGGTGAACCGCTCGAGCCGCCTTGCCGTACCGGCGAGATCGTGCTTGGCCGCGGCCGTAATGACCAGCAGCTTCCGGGTCAGCGCCATCCGTACGCCCTCCGGGACTTGCAGTGCGCGCACTTTTGCGTGCGCTTCCTTGAGCTGGTTCGCGACCGCCGTATAGAGCTGGAGTTGGCCGTCGTGGTCCATGCACAGATTGTGCCATCTGGGGCGAGTTGTCGCCCCCGCAGGGTGCAACTGCCGCCTCAAATGGCCTTCCAGGCACTTGCCAAGGAGACGATCACAGCACTCAGGTACCCCGGCAACGGCCTTGCTAACGCGGCGAGTTGGGCACGGCGAGGGAGATGCGCAGCTCCGTTCGGGTGCAGACATGGCCGTACCCCCGATCGTGGCGATCGGGGGTACGGACGGGGTGTTGGGGTGGCCGAAACCCGACCCGCTCAGGGGGTCCGGGTCAGGCCTGGAGGGTCCGCGGCTTGTAGGAGGGCCGCTCGGCCTCGTACGCGGCGATGTCGCCCTCGTTCCGGAGCGTGAGGGAGATGTCGTCCAGGCCGTTCAGCAGCCGCCAGCGCGAGTTCTCGTCCAGCTCGAAGGGGGCGGTGATGCCCTCGGCGCGCACCTCACGCGCCTCAAGGTCCACAGTGACCTCAGCGGTCGCGTCCTTCTCGGTCAGCTCCCACAGCGCGTCCACGGTCTCCTGGTCCAGGACCACCGTGAGCAGACCGTTCTTCAGCGAGTTGCCCCGGAAGATATCGGCGAAGCGGGAGGAGATCACGGCCTTGAAGCCGTAGTTCTGCAGCGCCCAGACGGCGTGCTCGCGGGAGGAGCCGGTGCCGAAGTCGGGGCCGGCAACGAGAACCGTGGCGCCCTGCCGCTCGGGGCGGTTGAGCACGAACTCGGGGTCCTTGCGCCAGGCCTCGAACAGCCCGTCCTCGAAGCCGTCCCGGGTCACCTTCTTGAGCCAGTGAGCAGGGATGATCTGGTCGGTGTCGACGTTGCTGCGGCGCAGCGGCACCGCCCGGCCGGTGTGGGTGGTGAAGGCTTCCATGATTCTCAGACTCCAGCGGGCGTACGGTCGTCGGTCAGGTCGGTCAGGTCGGCCGGGGAGGCCAGGTGGCCCAGGACGGCGGTGGCCGCCGCGACCTGCGGCGACACCAGGTGCGTACGACCGCCCTTGCCCTGCCGGCCCTCGAAGTTGCGGTTGGAGGTGGACGCGGAGCGCTCACCCGGGGCCAGCTGGTCGGGGTTCATGCCGAGGCACATCGAGCAGCCCGCGTGCCGCCACTCGGCGCCCGCCTCCTTGAAGACCACGTCGAGGCCCTCGGAGACGGCCTGCAGGCCCACGCGCGCGGAGCCCGGGACGACCAGCATCCGTACTCCGTCGGCGACTTTGCGGCCCCGCAGCAGGTCCGCGGCGGCGCGCAGGTCCTCGATGCGGCCGTTGGTGCAGGAGCCTACGAAGACGGTGTCCACCTCGATGGAGCGCAGCGGCTGCCCGGCCGCCAACCCCATGTACTCCAGGGCCTTTTCGGCGGCGAAGCGCTCCGAAGCGTCTTCGTACGAAGCCGGGTCGGGGACGGACGCCGAAAGCGGCGCGCCCTGGCCGGGGTTGGTGCCCCAGGTGACGAACGGGGACAGCTCGTCGGCGTCGATGACGACCTCGGCGTCGAAGACCGCGTCCTCGTCCGTGCGCAGGGTCTTCCAGTACGCGACGGCGGCGTCCCAGTCGGCGCCCTCGGGGGCGTGCGGGCGGCCCTTGAGGTACTCGAAGGTCGTCTCGTCGGGGGCGATCATGCCCGCGCGGGCACCGGCCTCGATCGACATGTTGCAGATGGTCATCCGGGCCTCCATCGAGAGCTTCTCGACGGCGGAGCCGCGGTACTCCAGGATGTAGCCCTGACCGCCGCCCGTGCCGATCCTGGCGATGATCGCGAGGATCAGGTCCTTGGCGGTGACACCCTCGGGCAGCTCGCCCTCGACGGTGATCGCCATGGTCTTCGGGCGGGCCATCGGCAGCGTCTGGGTGGCCAGCACGTGCTCGACCTGCGAGGTGCCGATGCCGAACGCCAGCGCGCCGAAGGCGCCGTGCGTGGAGGTGTGGGAGTCACCGCAGACCACGGTGGTGCCCGGCTGGGTCAGGCCCAGCTGGGGGCCGACGACGTGGACGACGCCCTGCTCGACGTCGCCGAGCGGGTGCAGGCGCACGCCGAACTCGGCGCAGTTCTTGCGCAGCGTCTCCAGCTGGGCGCGCGAGACCGGGTCGGCGATGGGCTTGTCGATGTCCAGGGTCGGGGTGTTGTGGTCCTCGGTCGCGATGGTGAGGTCGAGGCGGCGCACCTGGCGGCCGTTCTGGCGCAGCCCGTCGAAGGCCTGCGGGCTGGTCACCTCGTGCAGCAGGTGCAGATCGATGTAGAGGAGGTCGGGCTCGCCCTCGGCGCGCCGGACGACGTGGTCGTCCCAGACCTTCTCCGCGAGTGTCCTACCCATCGCTTTCCCTCCGGCCGGCATGCGTGCACCGGCCCAACTAGAGATCTTGAGGAGGCGGCGCCCGCGCCCCGGTGTTTTCGGGCGTTCGCCGCCGGGCCCTTGTGGTTCACGGGCCGCTGTGTGATTCAAGGGTGGCGCGTTCCAGCGAAAATTGAACTTGCGTTTCACAGAGTGAGACGTGAATATCGTTGCATGGACAACAGTAGCGGCGTCGGCGTTCTGGACAAGGCGGCCCTCGTCCTGAGCGCTCTGGAGTCCGGTCCGGCCACCCTCGCGGGTCTGGTCGGAGCCACCGGACTGGCACGACCCACGGCTCACCGCCTGGCCGTGGCTTTGGAACACCACCGCATGGTGGCACGCGACATACAGGGCCGTTTCATCCTCGGCCCGCGCCTCGCGGAACTCGCGGCGGCGGCCGGCGAGGACCGCCTGCTCGCGACGGCGGGCCCCGTGCTCACCCACCTCCGCGACGTCACCGGCGAGAGTGCGCAGCTCTACCGGCGCCAGGGTGACATGCGGATCTGTGTGGCCGCGGCGGAACGCCTGTCCGGTCTGCGGGACACGGTCCCGGTGGGCTCGACGCTCACGATGAAGGCCGGCTCCTCGGCGCAGATCCTGCTCGCCTGGGAGGAGCCCGAGCGCCTGCACCGGGGCCTGCAGGGCGCCCGCTTCACGGCGACGGCCCTGTCGGGCGTACGGCGGCGCGGCTGGGCCCAGTCGATCGGCGAGCGCGAGCCGGGCGTCGCGTCCGTCTCGGCGCCCGTGCGCGGCCCTTCGAACCGTGTGGTGGCCGCCGTCTCCGTCTCGGGCCCGATCGAGCGCCTGACCCGCCACCCCGGCCGCATGCACGCCCAGGCGGTCATCGACGCCGCCGCCCGCCTCTCGGAGGCCCTGCGCCGCTCGGGCTGAGCCGGGCCCCGGAACACCGAGGAGGGCCTGCCCCAACGCCGCGGCACGCCCTCCTCGCTCCCCCGATCCCCCCGCTCCCGCGTCAGCCGGTCTTGTCGGCCGCCGGCGTCTTCCCCTGCCGGTGGGCGAACCGGTCCTTGGCGTACCGGCCCCGCCTCTCCAGCGGCACCTGCCCGTGCGCGGCCGCGAGCCCGAACGCCGGCATGTCCCCGTAGATCGCCTCGTACGAGCCCTCCGGCACGACGTACGCCTCGTGCCAGATGCCCACCTGCCCGCGCAGCTTCCCGGTCCGCTCCTTCCGGTTGAGCACCGCCCAGGCCTTGTGGTGGAGGGCGTCGGGCGCCGTGGCGTACGCGTAGAGCTGCTCCTTGGACTCCCAGTACTGCACGACGTAGTACGAGCGGGGCGAGGCCGTCAGCAGCACCTTGGCGCGCAGCCCCCGTCCGGGGTCCTTCTCCAGTTCCCGCAGCATGCGGAGCATCGCGAGCATGACCGGCAGCCACAGGTGCACCGCCCGGAAGCGGTTGATGCGCATGCCGATCAGCAGGACGACGGCCTCGCCCTGCGCGTCGGCGGTCGTACGGGACACCATGGTTCCCCCTTATTGGCGAGTGACGCTATCCAACGTGCATGCTGGGACACTGCCGTTTTCCGAGGAGGAGCGCAAGACATGCGGCTGGCCGAACTCAGCGCACGCAGCGGTGTGTCCACCGCGACGATCAAGTACTACCTGCGTGAAGGGCTGCTGCCGCCGGGCCGGCAGGTCAACACCACGACGGCCGAGTACGACGAGGAGCATCTGCGCCGGCTGCGGCTGGTGCGGGCGATGATCCAGGTCGGCCGGGTGCCGGTGGCGAAGGTGCGCGAGGTGCTCGGGCACGTGGACGACGACTCCCTGGGCCGTACGATCCGGCTGGGCGCGGCGCTCTGGGCGCTGCCGCAGGTGCCGGAGCCGGACGAGGACGACGAGTACGTCCGGGCCGCGCACCAGGAGGTCGCCGAGCTCCTGGACCGCCTCGGCTGGGAGAACGCCAAGCGGCTCACGGCCGTCTCCCCCGCGTACCGCTCACTGGTGGTGGCGGTGGCCGCGTTCCGCCGGCTCGGTTACGGGTGGGGCGCCGAACTGCTGGCGCCGTACGCCGAGTTGATGCACCGGACGGCCGTGCTCGACCTGGACAACATGGAGACGCACCCGTCCGAGGCGGAACGGATCGAGTTCGCGGTCCTGGGGGCGATCCTGAACGAGCCGGTGCTGCGGGCGCTGCACCGGCTGGCCCAGGAGGAGGAGTCGACGCGGCGCTACGGCCTCGAGTGACGCCGAAGGCCCTCCACCGAGGTGGAGGGCCTTCGAAACACGTACCCCCGACCGGATTCGAACCGGCGCTACCGCCTTGAGAGGGCGGCGTGCTAGGCCGCTACACAACGGGGGCGAGGATCTTACGTTTCCGCAGATCCGAGCTGGTCTACCTGGACTCGAACCAAGACTAACTGAACCAGAATCAGTCGTGCTGCCAATTACACCATAGACCAATGGTGGTTTAGACCAGTCAGTACCCCCGACCGGATTCGAACCGGCGCTACCGCCTTGAGAGGGCGGCGTGCTAGGCCGCTACACAACGGGGGCCCTAGCGATCCCGACATGATCAGGACCAGTACCCCCGACCGGATTCGAACCGGCGCTACTGCCTTGAGAGGGCAGCGTGCTAGGCCGCTACACAACGGGGGCTTTGCAGATGAGCTCTGCGAGCTGGCCTACCTGGACTCGAACCAAGACTAACTGAACCAGAATCAGTCGTGCTGCCAATTACACCATAGGCCACTGGAACTCAAGCCCCTGAAGGGGTCTCGTTCTAGTTTGCGCCTCGGGGTTCCGGCCTTCCGGCCCGCTTCCCTCGGCGCAGGAAGAACATTACCCGAAGGTGGACGGGGCTCCAAAACGGGTATGCGCCCGGACGAGCGCGGGGAGTTCGGCGAGGGTGGCGATCCGGTGCGCCACGACCTCGCCGGCGGCCTGCGCGTAGGCCGTCCCGCGGTCGATCCAGACGGACAGCAGCCCGGCCTCGGCGGCGCCCCGGCCGTCGATCTCCGGGTGGTCGCCGACGTACGCCACCTCGTGCGGCGGCAGGCCCAGCGCCTCGCAGGCCGCGAGGAAGGCGCCGGCCTGCGGCTTGGACACGCCCAGCTCGGCGGCGCACAGCACGCTCTCGAAGCGGTCGAGGACGCCGAGGGTGCGCAGCTTGTGCTCCTGGACCGTGATGCTGGAGTTCGACAGCACGGCGTGCCGGTGGCTGGCGGCGAGCGCCTCCAGGACGGGCAGGACGTCCGGGAAGAGCCCCCAGGCGGCCTCGTAGTGCCGCAGATAGCGCTGGAACCAGGCGTCGGCCTCGGCGTCGGTCAGCTCCGCCTCCAGGAACACCCGGACGCGGCCGCGCCGCTGGGCCAGGAAGGAGCACTCCCCCGCCGCGTAGCGCGCCCACTGCTGGTCGGTGGTCCTCCGCCACCGCACGAGGGCCTGCTCCGCGGTCTCGTGCCCGGCGAGCAGCCCTTCGGCCGCCAGATGGGCCCGCATGCCCTCCCGGTCGGCGGAGGTGTAGTCGAAAAGGGTGTCGTCCACGTCCCAGACCACGGCTTTGATGCTCACGGTCCGACCGTAACCCCGGGAACGGCGGCGCCGCCCCGGTCGCGCTCGGTGAGCGATGTCACACCGACCGTGTCCGTACGGGGGACGGCGAAGGGGCGGCACCCGGGGGTCCGGGTGCCGCCCCTCAGAGGTGCGCCGGCTACGCGCTCAGCCGCGCGAGGGCCGCGTCGATGCGGGCCAGCGTCCGCTCCTTGCCCAGCACCTCGAGGGACTCGAAGAGCGGCAGGCCGACGGTGCGGCCGGTGACGGCGACGCGCACCGGGGCCTGGGCCTTGCCGAGCTTGAGGCCGTGGGCCTCGCCGGCGGCCAGGACGGCCTCCTTCAGGGACTCGGCGGAGGTCCAGTCGGCCTGCTCCAGCTTCTCGCGGGCGGTGCGGAGCAGGGCGTCGGAGCCCTCCTTCATCGCCTTGGCCCACGAGGCCTCGTCGAGGACCGGCTCCGGCAGGAACAGGAAGTCGACGTTCTCGGTGATCTCGGAGAGGACCTTCACGCGGGTCTGGGCGTGCGGGGCGATCGCCTGCCACTTGGCCTCGTCGAAGGCCTCCGGCGCCCAGGGGGCGAACGGGGCCCTCAGCCACGGGCGGCAGCGCTCGGTGAACTCCTTCACATCCAGCATGCGGATGTGGTCGGCGTTGATCGCCTCGCACTTCTTCAGGTCGAAGCGCGCCGGGTTGGGGTTCACGTCGGCGATGTCGAAGGCCGCGACCATCTCGCCGATCGTGAAGATGTCCTGGTCGGCCGAGAGCGACCAGCCCAGCAGCGAGAGGTAGTTGAGCAGGCCCTCGGGCAGGAAGCCCCGCTCGCGGTAGAGGTTGAGGGACGACTGCGGGTCGCGCTTGGACAGCTTCTTGTTGCCCTCGCCCATCACGTACGGCAGGTGGCCGAAGGCGGGGGTCTGCTTGGCGACGCCCAGTTCGGTCAGCGCCTTGTAGAGCGCGATCTGGCGCGGGGTGGAGGAGAGCAGGTCCTCGCCGCGCAGGACGTGGGTGATCTCCATCAGGGCGTCGTCGACCGGGTTGACCAGCGTGTACAGCGGGGCGCCGTTCGCGCGGACGATGCCGTAGTCCGGCACGTTCTCCGGGGTGAAGGTGAGCTCGCCGCGCACCAGGTCGGTGAAGGTGATCGTCTCGTCCGGCATGCGGAAGCGGACGATCGGGGCACGGCCCTGGGCCTGGTACTCCTCGACCTGCTCGGCGCTCAGGTCGCGGCAGTGGCCGTCGTAGCCGGACGGCTTGCCGGCGGCGCGGGCGGCCTCGCGGCGGGTGTCCAGCTCCTCCTGGGAGCAGTAGCAGTGGTAGGCGTGGCCGCCGTCGAGGAGCTTCTGCGCGACGTCGGCGTAGATGTCCATGCGCTGGGACTGGCGGTACGGCGCGTGCGGGCCGCCGATCTCGGGGCCCTCGTCCCAGTCGAAGCCGAGCCAGCGCATCGCGTCGAGCAGCTGGTTGTACGACTCCTCGGAGTCGCGGGCCGCGTCGGTGTCCTCGATGCGGAAGACCAGGGTGCCCTGGTGGTGCCGGGCGAACGCCCAGTTGAACAGGGCGGTGCGGACCAGGCCCACATGGGGGTTACCGGTGGGCGAGGGGCAGAAACGGACGCGTACGGGTGAGCCGGATGCGCTAGCCACGCTTGACAACCTTGTTGGTGAGAGTGCCGATGCCTTCGATGGTGACGGCGACCTCGTCGCCGACGTGCAGGGGGCCGACCCCCGCGGGGGTGCCGGTGAGGATGACGTCGCCGGGGAGCAGGGTCATGGCCTCGGTGATGTTGACGACCAGGTCCTCGATGGAGTTGGTCATCTCGCTCGTGCGGCCCAGCTGGCGCTGCTCGCCGTTGACGGTGAGCTGGACGGTCAGGTCGTTCGCGCGCTCGAGGTCCAGGTCCGTCTCCACCCAGGGGCCCAGCGGGCAGGAGGTGTCGAAGCCCTTGGCCCGCGCCCACTGCTTCTCGCGGCGCTGCACGTCGCGGGCGGTGACGTCGTTGGCGCAGGTGTAGCCGAAGATCACGTCCTTGACGCGTTCGCGCGGGACCTCGCGGCACATGCGTCCGATGACCACGGCCAGCTCGGCCTCGTGGTGCAGTTCCTCGGAGAACGGCGGGTACTGGATGTCGTCGCCGGGGCCGATCACCGAGGTGGACGGCTTGAAGAAGGCGAACGGGACGTCGGGCGCCTCGTTGCCCAGCTCACGGGCGTGCTCGGCGTAGTTGCGGCCGAAGGCCACGACCTTGTTGGGGAGGACCGGCGGGAGCAGCCTGACCTTGCTCAGCGGGACCTTCGTCCCGGACAGCTCGTGATCCGCGAAGGGGATGCCCTTGATGATGTCGAGGACGAGTTCGTCCTGCTTGTCGCCCTCGACCGCGCCGAAGGCTACGTTCCCGTCGATGGAGAACCTGGCGATGCGCACGGGATCCTCGCGCCCCTCAACTAGAACCGGCGTACTGACGCCCCAGGTTAACCGGTCGGGCGGCCCGGCGTTCGGCCGGTACGGCAGCCGGTCAGGTGTTTTCCGGTACCGGATACAGGCGGGGCCGAATTCGCTTCCGAGGGCATAGCCCCAGGTCAGGACGCTTTGGCGGCCAGGCTGCGGAAAAGGCTGCGCTCATTTCGGGCGGCCGGCAAAGGGGGCCGGGGAAAACACGCTCGCGTGAATGCGCCGCGCCGGGAAAAGACGAGTGCGGCCGGGAGGGTCCGTGGTCCTCCCGGCCGCACTCCGCGGGGCGTCTACTCGCCGGCCGTCGCCAGCACGCTCTCCGGGACGTCGACCAGGATGGTGCGCCTCGGGTTGGCCGTCTGGGCGGGAAGCTCGACGGACGGTTCCGGCAGCGCGGGCGTCTGCAGTTCGCCGGCGTCCTCCAGGTGCGCCAGGGTCGTGCGTCGCGGGTTGGCTATCGTGCGGAACAACATCGTCGTCTTCACGGTTGTACGGGTCCTGGTTCTGTGTCGGCGGGCTGACAGATACGTCCCTCATGTAAAGCGCCAGGCTAAACATCTGATTCCCTGCCGAACTCGCCAACCGGCCCCGATGTTCATGTGAGTTTGCTCACGACCCCTGGAGCAAACCGGTCAATTCCGCCCGACAACCCGCTTCCCGGAAACGGACATTGAGCCCCTGAAGCCACCATTCCGCTCCTGATCATGGCGACTGGGACACGTGACACCGGGCGGCGACTCGCCGGATTGCGTCCGCTATGACCGGAATCCGCTTCCACGGTTGGTAATCCGGCACTCACGGCCCGTCACGTAGGTCACAGCTCGGGACACGGCCCTTGTTGGAGATCCTGCACTGTGCTGGAATTCCACGGACCGCCGCAGGATCGAGCCGGCGCGCAGGGGGCGCAACGCAGCGCCGAGTGGCGGCGAGATAGGGGGAACCTGCGCCGGTCACTCAAGACCACTCGGGGGGCGTATTCAGGGCGCTCCCCACAACGCCGACACCGTGTCCCTCCGTTCGCGCGGAGGGGCGCCTGGTCCAGAGGTTGCGACGCTAGTGCAGGGACGTTTCAAGAGGGATGGCAGCGCTTCGGCGGAGCCGGAGTCGCACGACGGGACTGGCCCCATGAAGGGCAGCTCCTCGCCCCAGCACGCCCAGAACCCGGGCCCGGCCCCGACCGGAGACGGCGGCGGGCGCCCCGGCCCGACCTCGTCGACGGCCGCGGGACCCGCGAACTCGGCGGCCCCCAAGCCGACGGTGAAGCCGGCACCGGGCGTGACCGGCACCGGCTCGCGCATGGCCCTGCGCAACTGGCGCATCTCCACGCGCCTGGTGTCGCTGCTCGCGCTGCCCGTGGTCGCGGCGACATCGCTGGGCGCGCTGCGCATCAACGACAACATGAACGACATCCAGCAGCTCGACAACATGAAGCTGCTGACGGACATGACCAAGCAGGCCACCGAGCTGGCGGCCGCGCTCCAGGAGGAGCGCGACCAGTCCGCCGGTCCCCTCTCGCACGGCCTGAGCGCGAACGACTACACGGTCAAGGGCTACGAGCAGAAGACCGACCGGGCACGCGCGAACTTCCTCGACGCCTCCGAGCAGATCGACCAGGCCAGCAAGAACGGCCAGCTGCAGGGCGTGCGCGACGCGCTCGTCGGTCTCGCCAACCAGCTGGACGACCTGGCCAAGATCCGCCAGGGCGCCTACGCGTCGCAGGGCAACTCGACCCAGACGATCGAGTCGTACCACCGGCTCATCACCGAGCTGATCAGCCTGTCCCAGGACATGGCCGAGGCGTCCAGCAACCCGGAGATGATCTCCCGCACCCGCGCCCTGGCGGCCTTCTCCACCGCCAAGGAGTACGCCTCCATCCAGCGCGCCACGATCGCGGCCGCGCTGCCCGCGACCAACACCACCAAGGGCAGCCTCTCCGAGAACGACCGCCTCTACGGCGACTCGGCGTACCAGAGCGAGAACTCCGAGCTGGCGATCTTCCGGAAGATCTACGCCAACGAGAACGCCGAGGAGCTCCTCAAGCCGATCGACGAGGGCAACCCGACGATCGAGTCCGCGGACACCTACGCCAAGCGGGCCTTCGAGCAGCGCGGCGGTCTCGCCGACCTGCCGCCGCGGTCCTACCGCGACTGGGTGGACGACAGCTCGACCAAGATCGAGCAGATGAAGAAGATCGAGCACACGCTGCTCGAGGACATGGAGCAGAAGGCCCGCGAGCTGAAGAGCGCCACCCAGCGCGACGCCATCATCTCCGGTGCGCTGATCCTGCTCGTGCTCGGCGTGTCGCTGGTCGGCGCGTTCGTCGTGGCCCGGTCCATGATCCGCTCGCTGCGCCGGCTGCAGGAGACCGCGACCACGGTCGCCCAGGAACGCCTGCCCGAGCTGGTCAAGCAGCTGTCCGAGTCCGACCCGCAGGACGTCGACACCTCCGTCGAGTCGGTCGGTGTGCACTCCCGGGACGAGATCGGCCAGGTGGCCGCGGCCTTCGACGACGTGCACCGCGAGGCGGTCCGCCTCGCCGCCGAGCAGGCCCTGCTGCGGGGCAACGTCAACGCGATGTTCACCAACCTCTCGCGCCGTTCCCAGGGCCTCATCCAGCGTCAGCTGTCGCTGATCTCCGAACTGGAGTCCCGCGAGGCCGACCCGGACCAGCTGTCCTCGCTGTTCAAGCTGGACCACCTCGCCACCCGTATGCGCCGTAACGGCGAGAACCTCCTCGTTCTCGCGGGTGAAGAGCCCGGCCGCCGCTGGACCCGCCCGGTCCCGCTGGTCGACGTGCTCCGCGCCGCCGCGTCCGAGGTGGAGCAGTACGAGCGCATCGAGCTGGCCGCCGTGCCGACGACCCAGGTCGCCGGCCGGGTCGTCAACGACCTCGTGCACCTGCTCGCCGAGCTGCTGGAGAACGCCACCTCGTTCTCCTCCCCGCAGACCAAGGTCAAGGTCACCGGTCACGCGCTGCCCGACGGCCGGGTGCTGATCGAGATCCACGACACCGGTATCGGCCTCTCCCCCGAGGACCTCGCGGCGATCAACGAGCGGCTGGCCTCCCCGCCCACCGTGGACGTCTCCGTCTCCCGCCGCATGGGCCTCTTCGTGGTCGGTCGTCTGTCGCAGCGGCACGGCATCCGCATCCAGCTGCGCCCGTCCGACTCCGGCGGTACGACCGCGCTGGTCATACTGCGATGGTACGAGTCTTCCAGTGAGACTCAGCAGGTC
Organism: Streptomyces sp. NPDC004561; assembly: GCF_053602155.1. Lineage (NCBI taxonomy): Bacteria > Bacillati > Actinomycetota > Actinomycetes > Kitasatosporales > Streptomycetaceae > Streptomyces > Streptomyces sp. NPDC004561. The sequence goes on along the minus strand of NZ_JBSGDB010000249.1, from coordinate 48 downwards.
GGATCCTTCGCCCTGCCGAAGCCGAGCGCAAGGACGGCTCGTTCAGGA
>NZ_JBSGDB010000248.1:0-12697 GCF_053602155.1 Streptomyces sp. NPDC004561 | reverse complement strand
GTCGGCGGCGCCGGATCGGCTCCGGCGCCGCCCCACGTCCGCTGGTCCTCTCGTCTGCTAGTCCTCCAACCGAGCGAGGTACATGGTCACCTCGGCCGCGACCACGATCTCGTCGAACTCGGGTGTCTCCCACACAGCGAGCTCCGGCTCCATGGGTTCACCTCCTCTCTGCCCGAAGGGCGAAGGCTCCGGTCGCGCGTCAGGACGGTTCCGGAAGGGCGAAGACGAGCAGGGCGCTTCCGTGGCCCGCGCCGAGCATGCCGGGGAGGAACCCCTCGGCCCAGGCGCCCCAGCCGACCGGTACGGCGATGTACTGCCTGCCCTCGACCATGTAGGTGGTCGGGCTGCTGTGGTGACCGCTTCCGCACTGGAACTGCCACAGCAGTTCCCCGGTGCGGGCGTCGAGCGCGTTGAACTCGCCGGAGGGTTCACCGGCGAACACCAGGTCACCGCCGGTGGCCAGCACCGAGGCGCACATCGGCAGTTCGTTGCGCCAGCGCCACTTCTCCTCTCCGCTGACGTCGAACGCGCTGATGGACCCGGCCATGTCCTCGATGTCCACCTGCACGCCCGCGCCCCAGTACGGGATGCTCTCCTTGAACTCCCGGCGACGCCGGGTGGCGGTGGCGCCGGTGTCCTGGACCGGGACGTAGAAGAGCCCGGTCTTCGGGCTGTAGGCCGCGTGGGTCCATTCCTTGGCGCCGGCGGGACCCGGGTAGAAGTGGACCGGTTCTCCCTCCTTGTCCGGGTACACCTTGGCCGTCACCTGGCCGTCCCTCGTGATCGCCCCCCAGGTGATGCGGTCCACGAAGGGGGTGATCTGGACCCTCGCGCCGTTCGTGCGGTCAAGGACGAAGAAGTAGCCGTTCTTGTCGAAGTGCCCCAGCAGTTTGCGCCCGTCGTGCTCGAACAGGATGCACTCGGCGATGCTGTCGTAGTCCCACAGGTCGTGCGGGGTGCACTGGTAGTGCCAGCGGATCTGACCGCTGTCGACGTCCACGGCGATGATGCTGTCGGTGAAGAGGTTGTCGCCCTCGCGGACGGCTCCGTCGAAGTCGGGCGCCGGGTTCCCGGTGCCGACGTACAGCAGGTTCGTCTCCGGGTCGAAGGTGCCGGTGAGCCAGCAGTTCGCCCCGCCCCGCGCCCAGGCCTCGCCGTCGGCGGGCCAGGTCTCCGCCCCGGGCTCCCCGGGCTTCGGCACCGTGTAGCAGCGCCACTGGTGCTCGCCGGTTTCGAGGTCGAACGCGTCGAGGTGGCCGCGTACGCCGAACTCGCCGCCGGAGCTTCCGACGATGACCATGTTCTTCACGATCAGCGGGGCGACCGTGGCGCTCTCCCCGGCCCGGACGTCTCCGTAGGTCTTGTCCCAGACCTGCTTGCCCGTGGTGGCGTCGAGTGCGAGCACACGCGCGTTCGCCGTGACGAAGAAGACCTTTCCCTGCGCCACGGCCACCCCACGGTTCACGTTCCCGCAGCACAAGGACACGTCGAAGGGGACCGCATGCTTGTACCGCCAGATCTCCACGCCCGTCTTGGCGTTCAGGGCCCAGACCCAGCCGTCCCAGCCGGAGAGGAACATGACCCCGTCGACGACGATCGGGGCGGCCTCGAACGAGTAGGTCGACGCGCCCGCGATCAGTCCGGTCGTCCCGGCCTGGAAGACCCACGCGGGGACCATCCGCTTGACGGTCTCCGTGTTGATCTGGTCCAGCGGGCTGTACCGCTGTCCGTCGTAGGCGCCGTAGTAGGTGAGCCAGTTCTGGGGTTCCTCGCGTGCATGGAGGATGCGTTCGTAGTCGACGCCGGCCACCACCGGCGGCGCGACCTCCCCGCCCGCGATCTTGCCGCTCAGGTTTCCCTGGTCGACGGCCTCGCCCGCGTCCACATAGTCGACGGTCATGTGCTCGGCCTCCTTCTTCTCACGGTCGTGGCTGTTCGGGACGGTCGAGGCGAGCCTCCGGAGGAGCGTCCCCCAGGACGACGATGGCCCCGGTCAGCCCTCGGCCCTCGTCATTGCCCGTGGGCGAGCCGAACCAGTAGTAGCCCGGTCCGTCGAGGTTGAGGTTCGCGTGTCCCCGTGAGTGGTTCACCAGCCAGATGAACTTCCGGTCGCCGTTGCTCGGGAGCAGCGCGCAGTGGGTGTTCTGGTCGTCGTTGATGAGTTCGAGTTCGATATCGCCTCCGTGCGGCATGACCAGAATTTCGGGATCCCAGGTCAGTTCATCCGGGTGAATGCGAATGGTGGCCTTCATGTGGCCGCCCGATTCCTCGGTGGCCCGGCCGATGCTTCCGGTGCCCAGCACCTGACCCAGCGCCGCTTTGTTCTGTGTGTTCAACCCGATCTGGTCCATCAGGTCGGATCGCTCCTGCGCGGTCGTCATCGGGGCTTCACTCTCCTCGTCCCAGAGCTTTCTCGGGAAAATTCTCCGAATTGACCTCGAAGTTCTTTTTCTGCGTCGCTCGACGCCCGGATGCAATCAGCACCACTGGTGCGTGCCATGCCGGACGAATCACATCGAAAGTGGATTAATTGGCGATCAAGAAACACGCTACGCCGGACGAATCACACCGACAAGTGAGATCGACGGTCCGGGCCGCCTCACGCCGTTCGTCCGCGACCAGCTACCGTTCGCGCCCGATGTGCCACCGTCAGGCCCCCGGGGAGAAGTCGAGCGAGGTCGTACCGATCGAGGTTCATGGTCTTGTCCCACGCGGCGACGAAGTCCCGCACGAACTTCTCCCGCGCGTCGTCACTCGCGTAGACCTCCGCGACGGCACGCAGCTCGGAGTGCGAGCGGAAGACGAGGTCGACGCGGCTACCGAGCCACTTGACCTCGCCGGTGGCGCGGTCGCGGCCCTCGAAGGTTTCCGCGGCCTTGGATGTCGGCTGCCATTCCGTGCCCGCGTCCAGCAGATTCACGAAGAAGTCGGTGGTCAGCGACCCGGGCGCCGAGGTGAAGACACCCAGCTGTGAGTGCCGGTAATTGGCGTCCAGCACCCGCAGGCCGCCCACCAGGACGGTCATCTCGGGCGCGCTGAGGTTCAGCAGGTTCGCGCGGTCGACCAGCAGGTGCTCGGAGGGCAGCCGGTTGCCCTTTCCGCGGTAGTTGCGGAACCCGTCCGCGGTCGGCTCGAGCGGGGCGAAGGACTCCGCATCGGTCCACTCCTGCGTGGCGTCCGTGCGTCCCGGGGTGAAGGGGACCCGGACGTCCTGGCCGGCGGTCTTGGCGGCCTGCTCGACTGCGGCGGCTCCGCCGAGCACGATGAGGTCGGCCAGCGAGATCTTCTTGTTCCCGGTCTGGGACGCGTTGAAGGACTCCTGGATCTCCTCCAGGGTGCGCAGCGCCTGTGCCAGCGTGTCGGGCTCGTTGACCTCCCAGCCGCTCTGCGGCCGGAGGCGGATGCGCGCGCCGTTCGCCCCGCCCCGCTTGTCGCTGACGCGGAACGTCGAGGCCGACGCCCACGCGGTCGACACGAGCCGGGAGACCGAGAGGCCGGAGGCGAGGATCCGGCTCTTGAGCGCGGCGATGTCCGCCGCCCCGACGAGCTCGTGGTCGACAGCGGGGACCGGGTCCTGCCAGATCAGCCTCTCCCGGGGGACGAGCGGCCCGAGGTAGCGCTGGATCGGGCCCATGTCGAGGTGCGTCAGCTTGAACCACGCCCGGGCGAACGCGTCCGCGAACCGGTCCGGGTTCTCCAGGAAGCGCCGCGAGATCGGCTCGTAGACCGGGTCCGACCGCAGGGCGAGGTCCGTCGTGAGAATCGTGGGAGCGTGTCTCGCCGACGGGTCGTGGGCGTCCGGGACGGTACCGGCCCCGCCGCCGTCCCTCGGGATCCACTGCCACAGACCGCCGGGGCTCAGCTCCAGGTCCCACTCGTAGCCGAACAGGGTCTTGAAGAAGTTGTTGTCCCATGTCGTCGGGGTGGGTGTCCACGTACCCTCGAGCCCGCTGGTGACGGCGTCCCCGCCCTTTCCGGAGCCGTGTCCGTTCTTCCAGCCCAGGCCCTGCTCCGCGAGGGGAGCGCCCTCGGGTTCCGGTCCGAGACAGGCTTCCGGGTCGGCCGCGCCGTGGGTCTTGCCGAACGTGTGGCCGCCCGCGATCAGCGCGACGGTCTCCTCGTCGTTCATCCCCATGCGCCGGAACGTCTCGCGGATGTCGCGGGCCGCCATGAGCGGGTCCGGGACGGTGTTCGGCCCCTCCGGGTTGACGTAGATGAGGCCCATCTGGGTGGCGGCCAGAGGACTCTCCAGCTGCCGGACGCCGCCGTGGCGTGCGTCGTCGAGCCAGGCCCGCTCCGGGCCCCAGTAGACGTCCTCGTCGGGCTCCCAGACGTCCGCCCGGCCGCCGGCGAAGCCGAAGGTCGTGAAGCCCATCGTCTCCAGGGCGCGGTTGCCCGCGAAGATCATCAGGTCGGCCCAGGAGATCTTGCGGCCGTACTTCTTCTTCACCGGCCAGAGCAGCCGGCGCGCCTTGTCGAGGTTGCGGTTGTCCGGCCAGCTGTTCAGCGGCGCGAAACGCTGCATGCCGGCGCCCGCGCCACCACGGCCGTCGTCGACGCGGTACGTCCCGGCGCCGTGCCACACCATCCGGATCACGAGCGGCCCGTAGTGGCCGAAGTCGGCCGGCCACCACTCCTGCGACGTCGTCAGCACCCGGTCGACGTCCCGCGCCAGAGCGTCGAGGTCGAGCGTCCCGAACTCCGCGGCATAGTCGAAGTCCTCGCCCATGGGATCGGCCACGGCGGGGTGTTTCCGGAGGATCCCCAGATCGAGCCGGTTCGGCCACGCGTCGCGGTGGTTCGCGCCGCCCGTGGGGTCACGGCGGTGCCCGGCCGGGACGGAGATGCCGAGGCCGCCCGCGCTCCCCGCGCTCGTCTCGCCGACGACGGCGTCCGGACTGTCGGACACGGGACTCCTTCCAGGGACAGAGGGTGTGCCGGGTAGGTCAGATGCCCAGCGCGCGACGCACGGCCGGCGTGTTCCGCCGGGAGACCGGCACCATCTCCTTCGTCCGGTCGTCCATGACCAGGGACAGCTCGCCCTTGGGCCCGCGCTCGATCTCGCGGATGCGGCTGAGGTTGACCAGGTACCGGCGGTGCACCCGCAGGAAGCCGACATCCGCCAGCTCACCGTCGAGTTTGTCGAGGCTCGAAGAGGCGGCTCGCAACCGTCCCTGATCGGTGGAGAGCCACACGTCGCTTCCCCGCGATTCGGCGAAGGAGACTTCCGGCAGCCGCAGCAGCACCATCCGGTTGTCGCGCAGCGCGACCACTCGGTGCGGCGGCGTCCGAGGGCGCGTGGACCTGTCCGCCTGCGGCAACTGCACCCCGTCGGAGACGCCGAACGAGACCAGGTTCCCGATCAGGTGCCCGGACGAGAAGACCGGTCGGATGCTGATCGATGTCGGCTCGTCGGCGGGATGCGCGAAGATCCGCGTCGAGCCGACCCAGCCGGGATTGTGGGCTGCCTGACCGGTGGCATGCCGGGCGGCTGCGATCAGTTCCGGCAGCCCGGGGTTCCACCGCAGCGTGGGGTCGACCGCCGGGGTGGAGGCCGGGACGCCCAGGAGCACGCTCGCCATGTCGTCGGCGATCACCACCTTGCCCGCGGTGTCCACCGCGGCGAGCGCCGCGCCGGAGCGTGTCCTGGCCTTGGTGTAGGCCGCGACCAGCTCCGCCCCGCTGTACCGGGCGCGCCTCTTCAGCGGGTGCTGGGTCATGGTGGCCGCGTTCGCCAGCCAGCTTTCCGCGGACTCGGGAAGCTGGCTGCGCCAGCAGCAGATGCTCAGGACCGCGATCGGCTCCTTGGTCACCACGTCACGGACCGCGATGCCCGCGCAGACCCAGTTGTGGAACGCCTGGCACCAGTGCTCCGCGCCCCTGATCGGCACCGGGCCGTGCGTCTCGAGCGCCGTGCCCATGCCGTTCGTCCCGGCCGCGCACTCGGCCCAGCAGAACCAGGGCGCCAGACGGGAGGCGTCGGCTCTGGCGAGCGTGGCTTGATCACCCCACTCGGCCAGGATCCGGCCGGTGGCATCGGTGACGGTGACGACGCCGCCGAGGTTGCCCACTTCATGTGCCACCGAGGAGGCACGAAACCCCAGCTCGGCGAATACGACGTCGTGCTCGGGCGCATGGCCGGGCTCCGCGACGGCCGCCGGGGCCTGGGTGAGGTGAGGATCGATCCGGTACTGCTCGCGGCAGCGACTCCACGAGACCGCCACCAGGGGGCGGACGCCCGGGACGTGATCCTCGCCCTGCACGAACCGCTCCCACGCGGCGAGTACGGGGCCGTTGCCCAGGTTCGCCGAGACGGGCTCGAACCGAGATGCATTCCTCATGGTTCAGAACCGCCCTTGGTTCATCCCCAACGCCCGACGGCGTGCACACGGTCCGCTCGGGGCGCCGCTCGTCGCGGCCGGACCCACGGCGGGCCGGGCACTACGTCGCACGTCTTCCTGCGTGGTCACTCGTTCCAGGCCGTGTCACAGACCTGCATCCCCCACCCTAGGCACCGTTGTCGGGCTGCGCACGTTCCTCCCTGGGCGGGGTTCCTGGCGCGGCAGCGGCCGGCGCACCCGGGCATGGTGCTCGGCCGCGGACACCGCCGGGCGCAGGTGTGGGGAAGGCGAGCAGCCAGGGAGGCCGCGCCCTTACTCCCCGAGCACCAGCCGCTCCAGCGCCACCCGGGCCCGCGCGTCGGACCGTGCACGGGCCGCGACCGCGACCGCGAGCTCCCGCACCCACTCGTCGAGCGCCACCGGGCGCCGCGAGAGCACCACGCCGCGGACCTCCTTGCACACCTCGCCCTTGGGATGCCCTCCCGCCAGGTCGAGCACGAGACGATGCTCGCCGAGGAAGACCTCGACCCGGGTGACGCGGCCGTCGCGCCCCGCGAGCCGGTCGGCCATGCCCCGTTTGCGCTCGACGGTGACGGAGCCCGGCGGCAGCGCCTCCGAAAGGGTCCCGGTGAGCACCTGGGCGTAGACCTCCAGGTCGGCGGCGTCCCTGCGCAGCGCGGCCGTCAGCAGGTCGATGGAGTCCGATTCGCCGTCGGGCTCGAACGGGACGGGGTCGTGTGGCGAGGTCATCGCGGGGCCTCTCGTGGTGTGCGGTTGGTCCGAGTCTGCTGGGCCCGGTGCTCAGCCGTCCAGGCTGAGCACCATCGTCGGGCGCTCGATGACATGGTCCTCGCGCAGCGGTCGTACGGCCGTGCCGATCGCGAAGAACTCGGTGGTGTGACCGCCCCAGCGGTGGTTGTGCGAGTTGAGCTGTACGCCGACGATGCCCTCCGCTCGCAGTTCCTCCGCCTCGTGCTGCATCCGCGCCATCGCCAACTCCCGTGCGTCGTACAGCGCCTGCGTGAACTGCTCGATCTCCACGTTCTTGCCGATGTTGGAGAACATCTGCCCCATCTTCTGGTGCGCGATGTGGTAGACGCAGGTGCCCATCACCATGCCCAGTGGGGCGTAGCCGGCGCGGATGAGCGTCCAGAAGTCCTGACCGTTGAGGTCCGAGGTGAACGGCTGGCCCTTGAGGTTGCGCCAGCTGCCGCCGTTGCCGCCCGGCGCCGGGTGGTCGGCCTTGACGGCGGTACCGATCGCGATGAACTCCGCGATGTCGCTGCCGAACTCACGGGCCTCGACGCTCAGCCGCACGCCGACGATGCCGTCCGCGCCCAGCTGGGCCGCCTCCGCCTCCATGCGGGTCATCGCCAGCTCACGGGCGTGGTACATCGCCTGGCTGAGCGTCGTCAGCTCCTGGTTCTTGCCCCAGCGGCCCATCTGGATGCCCACGTGATAGATCGAGCTGCCCAGGACGAGACCGATGGGCCGGAATCCCGCCTCGCGCACCAGCAGGAACTCGTTGACCGACAGGTCGCTGGTGAAGATCGAACCTGGCTTGCCCGGCTGGAGCTCGGCCAGCCGCCGCATCGCGTCCGCCGGCACGCCCTGGGCGGACATGCCGTCAGGGGTGCCATCGGCGGGATCGAAGACGCTCATGAACGGGTTCCCCTCATCGCATATCAGTGGCGGTGCGGCGCATGGTCCGCCGACGTCGTTCCGGGTCGAGCGGCATCACGGTGAGTGTGCGGGGCGGCTCCTCGCGTGCCGTGAAGCGGGCGACGGTGGTGCCCAGCAGCGTCGCCTCGGCCACATGGTCCTTCTGGTCGTCGTTGCTCCGGCGCATGCACGACTCGCCCCAGATCCGCAGGTGGCCGGCGGAGAGGATCACGCCGTCGCCGCCCCGCCGCCCGGTCTGCGCCCGCAGGTGCGCACGGGCGTCGGAGCGCACTGCCTGCACGAGCTCGCTCCAGCCGCTGACCTCGGTGTTGTTCCACGAGCGCGTCTGCGCGCGGGTGCGGTAGTCGTCGTGGCGTACGCCGATGGACAACCCGTAGAGCAGCTCCACCGGGACCCATCCCGCGGTCACCAGCTTCGCGAACCCCTGGCCGTCGAGATGGCAGGTGAACGGCTGCGGCGCCCGTACCGCCCCGGCCGCACGCACCGCGGTCCCGATCACCTTGAACTCCAGGCAGTTGGGCTGCGCCACGAAAGGCGCCACGGTCAACTGCGCCGCGACGACGCCGTCGCCGCCGAGAGCCGAGCACTCGGCGGTCATCCGGTCGAGGGCCGAGTGACGCGCCCGGTCGAGCACCTCGACGAGCCCGGCGGACGGGGCGCCGTGTCCGGAGAGGGCTATGGGCGCCGGGGCGCTGCTGAAGGCGTACTGCATGCCCCCGTAAAGACAGTCGTGATAGCCCCAGTAACGGCCGCTGCGGCCCACGTGGTAGACGGCCGAGCCCATGACCTGGCCCACCGGCTCGAACCCCACGGCGCGCAGTGCGGCGAACTCACCGGTGGACAGCGCCGAGGACCACGTGCCACTGCCCCGCACCTCCGCGATACGCGCGGCCGCCGCCGGGGGCAGCCCAGCCCCCGTCCAATCCCCGCTCATGGACACCAACTCCCCGCCTCATGCCCTGCCCAGGGCACAGCGGGTCGAGTGTATGCCCGGGCCCTCGGACCGGCCGAGGTGAGGTCGACGCCGACGAGCCCGATGGCATCGACGGTGGCGGCCCGCTCACCGACTCCCCGCCGCCGGCGGTGGGGGGCACTGCGCCATATGGGCGGCGCATGCGCATCAGACCGGCCGTCGGGTGGTAAGCCTGGCAGGTGTCCGAGCGTGTCAGCGTGACCGCCGTTCACACAGGCGACGATCAGGAGTGAGGATGCTCGCTGCCCCCGCGTCCCACCCATCCGGCGACGACCGGCGCCCGCGGTTGCGACAGCGGTGGCGCCAGGTGCTTCAGGACCACACCGGCCCCACCCAGCGCTCGCTCATGGCGTCCTGGCTCGGCTTCGGCTGCACCTTCGGCACGGCACGGCTGATCACGCACGGCATCAGGAGCGGCTGGTTGCCCTGGGGCAACATCTCCGCCGGCGGCACACATCTGCACCACTACAACATCGGTATCGCCACCCTCGCGGGCATCGGGCTCGTGGCAGTGCGCGGGGACCAGGCCTATGTCGGTCATCCCGGGGTCGGCGCCCTGTACGGCGCGGGCTCGGCGCTGATCGCCGACGAGTTCGCCCTGCTGCTGGACCTGAAGGACGTCTACTGGGCCAAGGAGGGACGCATCAGCGTGGACGTGTCTCTCGGCATCCTCAGCGCGCTGGGTCTCTACCTGACCGCGGCGCCGTTCTGGCACGAGATCACCAAGGTCACCGGCAACCACGTCCGTCGAAGCCTCGCCTCCTGACCGCCACGGAATTTCCATACGAAGATTTTCATAGGGTGCCTATATAGGAGAGTGATACTTAAAGTGTGGATCACTCCTCCGAAGACGCGGACGCCCGGCAGACCGCACGCGCGCTGGCGGAGACCGCCTCGGCCGTGATCAGGGTCGTGGCGGACCGCCGTGGCATGAGCTTCACGACCGCCTGCACCCTGGCCCGGCTCGAACGCGAGGGCCCCCTGCGGCTCACTCTCCTGGCGGCGGCGGAGGGCGTGGCCCAGCCGTCGATGACCCAGTTGGTGCAGCGGCTGGAGCGCCAAGGCCTGGTCCAGCGCATCGGCGACGAGTGCGACGGACGAGTGACCCTTGTCGCGATCAGCGACACCGGACGGGAGGTGCTCGCCGAGCGTCGACAGGCGCGGGACGCCGGTCTGGCCGATCTGGTGGCCGCGTTGCCGGACGACGACCGACGAGCACTGGGCGCGGCGATGCGCGTCGTCGCTCCGCTCGTCCAGCGCATGCTCGCGGACGCCCCGCGGCCGACTCCCCTGACCGAACGGCGAGACGACGGGAGCGAGGAATGACGTCCAGGGAGACCGACCACATACCCGGCGCCGCCGGCAGGACGGAGCGCCGTCGAGGACTGATCGGCTCGGATCATCCCGGCTACAAGTGGGTGGCGCTGACCAACACCACGGTGGGCATGCTCCTCGCCACCATCAACAGTTCGATCGTGCTGATCTCGCTGCCCGGCATCTTCACCGGCATCCGCCTCGACCCGTTGCAGCCCGCCAACGTCAGCTACCTGCTGTGGATGCTGATGGGCTACATGCTCGTCACCGCCGTCCTGGTCGTCGCGCTCGGCAGGCTCGGCGACATGATGGGCAGGGTCCGCATCTACAACGCGGGCTTTCTGATCTTCACCCTCACCTCGGTGGTCCTCTCGCTGGACCCCTTCCACGGCGGCGGCGGGGCGCTGTGGCTGATCGGCTGGCGCATCGTGCAGGCCGTCGGCGGTTCGATGCTGATGGCCAACTCCGCGGCGATCCTCACCGACGCCTTCCCCCTGCGGCAGCGCGGCATGGCGCTGGGGGTCAACATGGTGGCGGGCATCGCCGGCTCGTTCCTGGGGCTGGTGCTCGGCGGCGTCCTCGTCACCTGGAACTGGCGCTCGATCTTCTGGGTCAACGTCCCCATCGGTCTGATCGGCACGGTGTGGGCGTACAAGTCCCTGCACGAGACCGGTGTGCGCAGGCCGGGGCGGATGGACTGGTGGGGCAACATCACCTTCGCCGTCGGCCTGACCGCGCTGCTCGCCGGGATCACCTACGGCATCCAGCCGTACGGCGGTCACACGATGGGCTGGACCAACCCGTGGGTGCTGGCCGGGCTGGTCGGAGGGGCCGCGCTGCTCGCGGTCTTCTGCGTCGTGGAGATGAAGGTCGCCGAGCCGATGTTCCCGCTGCGTCTGTTCCGCAACGCGGCCTTCGCCGGGGGCAACGCCGCCACCCTGCTGGGCGCCGTCGCACGGGGCGGACTGCAGTTCATGCTGATCATCTGGCTCCAGGGCATCTGGCTGCCGCTGCACGGCTACGACTACGCCGACACCCCCCTGTGGGCGGGCATCTACATGCTGCCGCTGACCGTCGGCTTCCTGCTCGCCGGGCCCCTCTCCGGTGCGCTGTCCGACAAGTTCGGCGCGCGGCTGTTCGCCGCTTCGGGCTTCCTCGTGATGGCGCTGTCCTTCGCCGGGCTGCTCGTCCTGCCCAGCGACTTCTCCTACTCGGTGTTCGCCGCCCTGATCCTGCTCAACGGCCTGGGCGGCGGGCTGTTCGCCGCTCCCAACACGGCGATCATCATGTCGAGCGTGCCGGCCGACGCCCGCGGCGCCGCCTCCGGCATGCGCGCCACCTTCCAGAACGCCGGCATGGTGCTGTCCATGGGCGTGTTCTTCTCGCTCATGGTGGCCGGGCTCTCCGGTACCCTCTCCCACACCCTCACGTCCGGGCTGACCGCCCAGGGCGTCCCGGCCGGCGCCGCCCACAGCGTCGGGCAACTGCCGCCGGTGGGCGTCCTGTTCGCCGCGTTCCTCGGGTACAACCCGATCCAGCACCTGCTCGGTCCGGCGATCCTCGGCCACCTGTCGCCCTCGGGCGCGGCGCATCTCACCGGACGGGAGTTCTTCCCCCATCTGATCTCGCAGCCGTTCCACGACGGCCTGGTCGTGGTCTTCTCCCTCGCCATCGCCATGTCCGTGGCCGCCGCGCTCGCTTCGCTGATCCGGGGTCGCGCCGTGGACGCGACGAGCGAGAGCGAGAGCCCGTCGTCTGCCCCGGACCCGGCCGTGGAGGGCCCCTCGGCCGGGGTGCTGCGCGGCCGGGTGCGCGACAGCGCGGGACAGCCCATCGCCCGTGCGGCCCTCACCCTCGTCGACCGATCCGGCCGGCAGCGAGCGCTCGCCAGGACCGGCGAGGACGGCACCTACACGCTGGCGACGCCGGAACCCTCCTCGTCGTACACGCTGGTCGTGTCGGCCGTGGGACACCGGCCGGGCGCCGTGCGGGTGATCTCCGGGCCCGAACCGGTCGTCTCGGACGTCACGCTGGCCGGCATGGGCACCGTTCATGGGACCGTGCGTCACCGGCACACCGGCCTCCCCGTTCCCGACGCGCGCATCACCTTGCTGGACACCTCGGGCGAGGTGGTGGCCTCCGCGCTGACGGTCGTCGACGGCACCTACACCCTGCACAGCCTGGCCCCGGGCGCCTACACCGTCGTCACCTCCGGTTACGCACCGGTAGTCGCCGACGTGGCGCTGAGGGCAGGGGACGACCGGGAGGTGGACCTCCGCTTGGGGTACGGCGGGACCGGCTGACGAACGGCGCATGAGGAGGCCGGCACCCCGGCCGGAAGTCCGTTCCTCCCGGTGATCACCCGCCGGCGCGGTTGATCGCGTCC
>NZ_JBSGDB010000247.1:0-12725 GCF_053602155.1 Streptomyces sp. NPDC004561 | reverse complement strand
GCCGCCTCACCCCTTCACCACCAGCGTGTCGCCGCACAGCGGCCAGGTGAGCCGTGTTAGCACGGGCCTACCGCGGCCCTATCGGGCCGCGACGGACTCAGCAGGGTCCCCGTTGCAGGCGGCGGTGACCGTGGCCTTGCCATCGGCCGGATCGCAGCCGGAGGCATACAACGCAGCAGACACGCGCCTCAGGCACACCGCTTCGTCGTCAGGTGCGGTGAGTAGTCCCTGCCCGACGCCGTCACCACCGCGTGCAAGCGCGCCGAGGCGGCTTCGTCGGACACAGGCGCTCGATGCCAGGCTGATCGACGCCCTGCCGCTGCGCCTCGCGCCCATCCTGCTGGGCTCCAAAACGGCACTGTTCACCGGCAGAGCGCCGCGCACGCCGCTGCAGCGGAGCATGACCTCGACATCGACCGCGACACATCTGACCTACGACGTCCTCCGACACGGGTGCCCACGCTCGGCGTCGGCCGGCTCGGCGCACTGCGGCGCGTAGTTCATCCACGTCCCGCGCCGCCGGTACACCCGGCGCTGCTCCAGAGCGGTGTTCCGCACCGACCGGCAGATGCTGCCGAACTCCCCGCACACCTGCCGTTGTTCGGGCGACACAGCGCACCGAAGGAGCACCGTTCTTCATGTGTTTCACCAGTCACTCGCGGACCGTCTCGGCCGAGTGCGGTCGGCTGCCGTCGGATTGCCGGCTCCAAGGACAGCCGGGGGCGCCGCGGATCACAAACACGCTGTCGCGGCCCCGCTTTGCGGCACAGCCGCCGAGACCTGGCGGCAGCACCTCCACACCATCTTGCCCGGGTCATTGAAGCAAAAGGGGCCGCAGCAGGAACAATCTGCCGTGTTCTCCGTACTATCTCTACTCCGGGGCAATCTGATAGCAGCTGCAACCCGCAGTCCCACACCACTGTCCCAGGCAGCACCTTCCCGCCCTGCCGCAAACCGAGGAAGAGTGAATTCCATGCCCGAAAACACCGTCTCCGCCTCCGAACTCGCTTCGCAGTACATCGCCCAAGTGAGCAGTGACCTCGAGAGCAACACCAAGGAGCAGGACCGCCTCCGCGAGGAAATCGGCGCGCTGGAAGCCCAGTTGGCCGCTCTGCAGCGCGACCACACGGTGCTGGTGAACGTGCAGCTGGCACTCGGTGGACCGGCGGCGCCGGCCGAGCCCACCGCCGGTGCCGGCGCCGGCAGCACCGCACCATCGCGCCGCAAGCCCGCGGCCAAGTCGGCGGCGGGCAAGCAGGCACGAGCCCGCAAGTCCCCCACCGGACCGGGTCGCACCACGGCCCGGAAGCCCGCGGCCAAGCGCTCCAAGGCCGAGGACACGGCCGCGAAGACGGCCAAGCCCACCCTGGTCGAGCTCGTCCGCAGCCACCTCGCCCAGCAGAGCGAACCCCGCTCCGCCGCAGAAGTCACCACCGCACTCGGCGAGACCCACCCCGAGCGCGCCACCAAGGCCACCGTCGTGCGGACCACCCTCGAGGGGCTCGTGGCCAAGAACCTCGCCCAGCGCAGCAAGCAGGGCTCCTCGGTCTTCTACACCTCGTCCGACGCCCAGGAGCAGAGCACCCAGGGGGAGAAGACGCAGTCCTCCCCAGCCGAATGATGTGCCTGCCGGCCTGAAGGCCGGGGATCCCCGCCCGGGCCGGCCGGCCTCTCCAGGACCCGCTGCCGCAACGCGCCGTGCCGGGAAAGGGTGTGGTGCACGCCGGCCCCAGCGGGACCCCATCAGAGTCACGTCAGTCGCCTGTCAGGAGCCCCTGTCACTCTCTTTCATGTGAACAGCCCCGGGAGATCACCGGGGCCGGGAACGAGGAGAGGTGCCCGGAGTGGTTGATCGGGGACCAGCGAGCACGCCTCGAGGTCGGATCCCAAGGGGTCCACGCAGGTTCGAATCCTGCCCTCTCCGCACCCATGCAGCCCGCGCTCACCACCGACTGGCCGGTGAGCGCGGGCTGACCTCAAGAGCGGCTCAGTTCGTACAGGTATCGAGCATGCGGGTGATCAGTCGGCCAGCCGGTTGATGGCGGCGGCAGCGATGCCCTCCATGTAGCCGGGATCGTCGCTGGGCTGACCGGAGAGCTCGACGATGCCGAACCGGTGACCACTACGGATCACCGCGACCCCGCCGGCGGCCTTGCCGTCACCGTTGAAGGTCGGGTACCAGCTGCCCGCGCCGCCCCTGACGGTGACCACGTGCCCCTTGCCGTAGTGCCAGTGGCCGTTCGGCTCCTCCTGGCAGCTGCGCACCAGCTTGTTGAGCTGCTTGTCGTACGCGGCCGCCGACGTGTCGGTGGAGCCGGCTGCGACGGACTCGGTCAGCAAGGTGTCGCTGGTGTCGAAGGTCCAGATCACGTCGGCATAGGCGCCGGCCTTCCCCTTGGTCAGCGTTCGCATCGTCTCCTCGCCGGAGCACGCCGAGAGGGCCTGCTTCCCGGTCGTGCCCACCGTCGCGCCGACCGGGTTCAGGCCCTGCTGGAAGAAGTCCTCCCTCTGCAGCAGGTTGCCGGAGCCGAGGCCGGGCTGGGCAGCGGCGGGCGCGGTCGCCGAGCGGCCCGGAACGCTCGTGCCCGCGGTGGCGGCCGCGGGAAGCGCGCCGATGCCGACCGCGATCAGGGCGGCACCGACGGAGGCGGCCGCCCCTGCGGTACGACCGCGACGCGAGAGCTTCCTGCCGGCTGCCTGGTTGTCGTACATCTACATCCCCTGTCTGGTCGCGACGCGGTGTGCGTCTTCGTACACCAGGGAGATGCGCCACCCAGCGGGAAATGTTGGACGGCGGCCTGCCGCGATCGATGTGAGCCGCCTCACCCTGCGCCGGCGAGGTCCCGGTGGTCTCAGAGCTGGGTCACGGCCGCGCGGACGATCCGTGTCATCGCGGCCTTGCCCGCACGTGCGATGCGCCGCGGAATGGAGAACACGGCCCGTCGCACAGGACGGGCGGGCGGCGTCGGTTCGCCCGGTCGCGACTTCAGCGCCCCTCTTGGTCGAGGGCGGCGACCTCGCGTACGGCCTCGGTCACGGCCGGGAAGTCCTTCTTGAGGATCGCACCGTGATTGCCGGTGACCTTGGCGCTGATGCGGATGTTCGCGTTGCGGGCGGTCACCGTGTCGAGGCTGGTGCGTATCCGTTCCTGTTCATCGCCGCGGCTTCCGAAGGACGTCCCTGACGCGACCACGTAGCGCACCGGGACGGTGATGCCGTCCAGGACGGGGCCCAGTTCGCGCTCGCGGGAGAGTCTGCCGAGCTCGATGTTGCTGTTCGCCTGCTGTTCGGCGGTCATCCGCGGCGCCAGGCCGGTCGGGCGGAGCAGCGGCATGAACCAGCCCAGCCGCCGGAAGAGTTTGCGGATCCGCTGTTCCATGGCCTCGTCGAGCCAGTCGTACGGGAACGCGCCGTCGACCAGGACCGCGCCCAGGGCGCGCTCGGGATTGCGGCCGGCCCAGTGCGCCGCGACGACCGCTCCGTAGGACCAGCCCACCACAAGGGCGCGGTCCACTCCCCTGGCGGCGAGGACGGCGTCGACGTCCCGGACGGCGGCCTCGAAGGAATAGTCGGCCGAGCGCCTGGATTTGCCGCGAGCCCGCTCGTCGTAGGTGATGTGCCGCCACTTCGGCCCCAGTTCGGCGATGACCCGCCGCCAGTACCCCTGGGTGGCGAACTGGCCGTTGAGGTAGACCACCGGGACACCGGGACCGCCGGTGTCGGTGACGGCCAGGGCCGTGTCGTCCACCGGCACCATGCCGGCCCACTTCGCACGGCTCGCGGAAGTGCTGTTCTTCGTCATGTGTTCCCCCTGCTCGCGTGAGGCGTCTGGTACGGCTTCCACCGGGCCTGCATGGACATCGCAGGCCCTCGGGGCGGACGGCCGGGCCGCCGACGGCGACCGAGCGGACTTCGATCGCGGTGGGCCCGGCCGGACCGTCCTGGGCGTGCTTCTTCAGATGCTGCGGGCGGTGATGTCGCCGTGGGAGGTGGTGGCGCGGATGTCGAGTTCGGCGGTGCCGTCGTTCTTCAGGGCGTTGCTGACGCGGCCGTAGCCGGTGCCGGCGTCCAGGGTGGCCGAGGCGCCGGCGGCGGCGCCGACCGTGATGTCGCCGGACTGGGTGGTCAGCACGACCGTGCCGCGTACGGCCTCGGTGATGCGGATGTCGCCCCGTGCGGTGCTGATCTCCGCGGGGCCGCCCAGTCGGCCGACCTCGACGTCGCCGTCGACCGCGGTGAGGCGGAGGGTCGCGGCCTCGTCCAGCTTGATCTGGTGGTACGCGCCTTCGAAGACGACGTCGCCGAGGCGGCCGACGGTGCGCAGTTCGGCGCTGGCCGTCTTGGCCTCGATGTGGGAGTCGGCGGGCAGCTTGACCGTCAGCTCGATGGCGCCGGAGGGGCCGAGGTACTGGTTCTTCGCCGAGGTCCCGATCCGCAGGACTCCGTCGGCGTATTCGACCGTGGTCTGCTCCGCTGCCTTCACGTCGCGGCCCTTGGAGGCGTTCGCGGGCCGGACCTCGACCGCGGTGTCGGCGCGGTCGGCGGCGATGAGCTGGACGCGTCCGGCGGGGATGTTCAGGACGGCGGAGATCGGGGCGGGAGTGTCGAACTTCTGCATGGTGCTCTCCTGTGCTCGTTCCTTGTTTCTGACAACAGAAACGCTACGTTGCTTTCCATACCCAGGCAACAACTTCTTTGCACAGGAGGCACACAATCGCAGGTGAGAGTGCAATAATCATTGCAACGCCCTCTCAATTAACGCAACGATGGGACAGTCGTTCGTTGCAATGCATTGAAGCTGAACGCTATGGTGGAGGCGTCGGACAACGCCGAGCAGCGCCATGGAGCACCCGTGGGGCACGAAAGGGGGGCATGATGCCCGGAGGCAGGCTCACCCAGCAGGAACGCCAGCAGATCGCACTGGGGCTGGCCGACAACCTGGCCTACGCCGAGATCGCCCGCCGCCTCGACCGCCCCACCTCCACCATCACGCGTGAGGTGACGCGGAACGGCGGTCCCACCGGCTACCGCGCCGACCTCGCCCACCGCGCCACCCAGCAGCGCACCCACCGGCGCAAGCAGACCGCGCCCCAGGGGTCACAGGCGCTGCCGCAGTCCCACGGACGCGACGCCGAAGCCCTGCGCGACTACCAGGAGACCCTCACCACCGTCCTCATGACCTCGGGCCTGCCCAAGATGATGGCCCGGGTGCTGGGCTGCCTCTACACCACCGACGCCGGCAGCCTGACCGCCTCCGACCTGGCCCAGCGCCTCCAGGTCAGCCCGGCGTCCGTCTCCAAGGCGATCACGTACCTCGAGGGCCTGGACCTCGTCCGCCGCGAACGCGACGAACGCCGCCGCGAGCGCTACGTCGTCGACGACGACCTCTGGTACCAGTCGATGATCCGCAGCGCCCGGGCCAACGACCAGTTCATCGAGACCGCACGGCAGGGCGTCGGCATCCTCGGCCGCGGCACCCCGGCCGCCACGCGCCTCGAAAACGCCGCCCGCTTCCTCGACTTCGTCGGCGAGAACCTCATCCGCGCCGCGGAGCAGGGCCGCGAGGTCCTCTACACCAGGACCGGAACAACCCCGGACGGCACCGCCGAACCGAGTCGGGGCGACGGACGGACATCCCCGCCGACGACCACACCATGAGACGAAGCCGGCCCCGCCCGTCGACCGACACCCACCATCGGCCAGGGAAAGGACCCCGATGGAACTCCGGGCCCACCAGCGAGAAGCCACGGACACCGTGCTCCGCGCTCTCGAACTGCCCGCAGGATCGACGATGCCCGAGCGGGGACTGCGGACCCAGGTGGTCACGGCGACCGGATCCGGGAAGACCCTCGTGGCGGCGCGCAGCGCGCAGCAGCTCCGGGCGGGCCGGGTTCTGGTGCTCGTACCGTCCCTGGACCTGCTCGCCCAGACCGAGGCCGCATGGCGTGAGGGAGGCCGCACGGGACCGGTGATCGGGGTCTCGTCCCTGCGGGGTCAGGAGGCGGCCTTCCCGAACACCACGGACGTGGAAGAACTGGTCGCCTGGGTGCGGCCCTTCGACAATGTGACCGTGTTCGCCACGTACGCCTCGCTCGGGCTCGG
The DNA here is from genome assembly GCF_053602155.1 of Streptomyces sp. NPDC004561. Taxonomy (NCBI): domain Bacteria; kingdom Bacillati; phylum Actinomycetota; class Actinomycetes; order Kitasatosporales; family Streptomycetaceae; genus Streptomyces; species Streptomyces sp. NPDC004561. Next base: position 6,623 of record NZ_JBSGDB010000247.1, on the reverse strand, counting down.
CACACTGGAACGCGCTCACACCGCGGGCCTGCCGGGCTGGGACCTGATCGTGGTCGACGAGGCACACCGGACCTCCGGGCGGATCGGCAAACCGTGGGCCGTCGTCCACGACAACACCCGTATCCCGGCGCTGCGGCGGCTGTACATGACGGCCACGCCGCGGCTGTGGCAGCTGGACGAGGAGCAGGAGGCTGCTCCGGGCGCGCCGGGTGAGCTGGTGGCGTCGATGGAGGACGACCCGGAGGGCCCGTTCGGGGCCCGCTGCTACACCCTCACGCTGTCCGAGGCGATCGACCGGGGCATCTGCGCCCTACCAGGTGGTGTGCCTCGACATCAGCGACGCCCAACTCCAAGCCGCACAGCTTCTCGGCGTCGAGGGCCGCACCGATGAAGTGCGCGGGGCGCGGCTCGCCGCCCTGCAGACCGCGCTGGTCAAGGCGTCCGCCGAGGAGGGCTTTGGGCGTGCGCTCGTCTTCCAGTGGAATGGCAACGCGCCTTCCGCCTCGTCAGGCTCCGGCTGGAGAGCGGCGGGGAGTTGTTGATGCAGCCGGGCGAGGTCGTGCGCCAGGGCGAGGACCTGGGGCGGTGGGTGCGGTCGGTGCGGCTCGGCTGGGACAGGCTCACCATCGCGCAGCAGTGGATGTGCGGGCAGGTCCTCGGGATCGAGCCCGCCGCGGAGGACGAGAGGCCCGGGCCGCGCCGTAGTCAGGCCGACAAGTGGGCGCTCAACTATGCCGCCGCCCGCCAGTACTACGAACGTGAAGGACATCTGCGCGTGCCGAGGAAACACGTCGAACGGTTCCTCGTCGCAGGCGGGGAGGACGGCAGCGGCCGGGAGCAGGAGGCCCGGGAGCTGAGGCTGGGGGCATGGATCGGCAACCAGCGCTCGCGGGCCGCGGCGCTGTCGCCGGAGCGGATCGAGCAGCTCTCGGCCATCGGCATGCGGTGGGCGTAGCGACGTTCGGAGGGGCGGCGGTGCCGGGCAGGGTGGTGGTCCTGTCCGGCGCCGCCGTCGTCGAGGATGTTGCCCTTGGGAGCGGAGCCGCACAGCGGCCCGAGCTGGTCAGGCATGGAAGCGGTCGGCGGGTGTGCGGCGCGTGCGGGTTCAGGCATGGCCGTTCGGGCGCGTGGGGTGAACGGCGCGCGGCGCAGGACGCCCGGGGTGTGTCTAGGGCTCTACGCGGACCTTGTCCGCCTGCATCCCCTTCTGGCCCTGGACGGCTTCGAAGGAGACCTTCTGGCCCTCTTCGAGTGACTTGAAGCCCGCTCCTTCGATGGCCCTGAAGTGCACGAAGAGATCCGGTCCGGACTCGGGGGTGATGAAGCCGTACCCCTTTTCGCCGTTGAACCACTTCACGGTTCCAGTTTGCCGTTCGGCCATGTCTTCTCTCCCACTGTCGGTAGAACCGGACCCGATCATCACATACCGGGGCAGGTCGGGGGGGCTCAACTCGTGGGTATGGCCGCCGTCGCTATCCTGCTGCGTCGCCCAGCCGGTCCGGGTCCGGGACGCGGATGGTGCGTGCCCGGCCGGAGTTTGCCCGCAGGGGTGTTCGGCGCGGGTAGCGAGGGTGGTCAGCGTGGTCGCGACGCGCTGGGAGACGGACTTGAAGACGCTGTCGGGCAGGCGTTGTTCGAGGTCGGCGAGGCGGCGGCCGAGGATCTCGGTGATGCGGGCCACCACCGACCAGCCCGGCCGCCGCTCCGGCCTGCTGGGGTGGTATGTGAGGGCGCTTACGTACGCGCCGGTAGGCGATGCCAGGACGTCAGTTACGGCTTCTCGGCGATCAGCAGGGCGTATCCGAGGTGGCCCTCGGCTGCGGCGGCGCGGGCCGCGGCCAGGACGGCGGGGGCGGCGTTCAGGTCCACTCCGGCCTGCGTGAGCTTGGCCGCAGCGGTCATACGCAGCAGGTTCAGCCGGGCCTCGATCTGGTCGATCATGCGGGTCATGGCGTGGTCATGGCGCTCGGTGCGCACGGTGCGCAGCCCGGCAGTGGCCAGGATCCCGGCGTACTCCTGCGGCGGGCGGGCATCGGCGATGCACGCGATCCGTGCGGCAAGACCGGTCAGCTCGGGCGGGAGCCGGTCGGGGGTGGCGGTGACGTCGGTGATGCCGAGCCGGCCGCCGGGTTTCAGGACGCGGGCGAACTCGCCGGCGGCCTGGGCCTTGTCGGGGAACGTGCACAAGGCGCACTCGCACACCACCGCGTCGAAGACGCCATCGGGGTAGGGCAGTTGTTCGGCGTCCCCGGTCGTGAACTCGGCTCGGTCGGCGAGTCCCGCCGCCTGGGCGGCGCCCTGGGCGAGGGCGGTGTTGGCCGGCGAGTAGTCCACACCGTCCACCTGAACGCCACAGGTGTCGGCGAGGAGCAGGGCGGTGGTGCCACGGCCGGAGGCCACATCGAGCACCCGGCGGCCCTCGCTCAGGTTCAGGCCGTCGGCGAGGCGGCGGGTCAGGGCGGTGCCGCCGGGATGGTAGGAGTCCCCCAACAGGAGCGCGACCACGTCCGAGGAGTACGCGGCGGCGCAACAGGCCTTCAGCTCGTCGCCGGCCGGGCCGGACGGGAACGCGTTCCGGTCGGTCATCGCGTCTCCTCGACGGTGGCCCCGACGCGGGCGGTCTTGGAGCCGTACCGGGTGGTGGTGAGCCGGTCGGCCAGCGGCAGTGCGTTCGGGGCGACATCGGCGACGGGCACGCCGGACGTCTTGGCGCGGACCTGTTCGCGGTAGCCGACGGAGTTGTACGCGCAGAACGGGATCAGGCGCCCGTCGGGGGTGATCTCCTCGACGCAGCACTTCATCAGCTGTTTGACGTTGAGGGTGTAGGGGTCCTGGAAGTCCTGGACCACGATCATGAACGCCCTGTCGTTCAGCTCCTCCACGATCTGGGGAAGGTCGATGCCGCAGGCGTCCGCGCAGTTGAGGGCCTCGGCGGTGGCCCGCAGCTTCGCCTCGGTCATCTCCGTCCCCATGAACGCGGAGGCGGACCACAGCTTCTCCAGAGCCTCGCGGATCCCGGCGTCGGGCAGGACCCGGTTGGTGACGTAGTCGAGGTAGTCCTCCACGTTCAGCAGCCGCGGGATCGGCACGACGGTGCGGTTGCCCGGTTCGCCGTCCACCAGGAGGTAGGTGACGGATCGGCAGGTCGGGAAGCAGCACGGTACGGGGAAGAAGTCCCCCTTCTGGAACCAGCCCGGCCGCTGCTCGTTGATCAGCCGGATCACGTCGGGGTTGGTGAGCCGGTTCAGCGGGTCGAACTCCACGTGCCGGCCGGAGTGGGTGACCGGCTGGAACGCGACCGAGCGGACGGCGGGATGGTCGATGCCGTACTCGATGATCGCCCCGAGCTCGTGCTCGTTCAGGCCCCGTTCGACGGCCGCGACCAGGGTGACGGTCAGCCCTGCCGCGGCGCAGTTGTCCAGGGCCCGCTGCTTGAACGTCCGCAGGTCCCGGCCCCGGATCTCCAGGTGAGTGCGCTGGTCGAAGCCGTCGAACTGGAGGTAGATGTTCACCGAGCGGCCTGGCACCTCGTTGCGTTTGCCGAGTTCGGCGACGAAGTTCTCGTCGGTGGCCAGGCGGATGCCGTTGGTGTTGAGGGTGACGTTCTTGATCGGGCGGCCCTGGGCGAGGTCGATGAAGTCGAGGATGTGCTTGTGGATGGTGGGCTCGCCGCCGGAGAGCATCACCACTTCCGCCTCGCCCTCGGAGGCCACGAACGCGTCCAGCATCCGCTCGCACTGTTCGTGGGTGAGGGAGTAGCCGTCGCTCTGATGGCCGGAGTCGGCGAAGCAGATCGGGCAGTCCAGGTTGCAGCCGGTGTTGACCTCGACGATCCCCAGGCAGGCGTGCTGCTTGTGCTCCGGGCACAGCCCGCAGTCGGACGGGCAGCCGTCCTTGACCTCGGTCTGGAAGGTGAGGGGGATGGTGCCGGGCTTGTTGAAGCGGGCCGAGGCCAGGTACGCCTCGGCGTCCCCGTAGACCAGGGCCTCGAACTCGCCATGGTCTCGGCAGCGTTTACGCAGATAGACCTTGTTGTCGCGGATGTTGACCTGCGCGTCGACAGAGGTCTTGCACAGTGGGCAGACCGACTTGGTGAACTCGACGAACACCTCGTCCCGGTCCGCCTTGCGCCTCGGCGCCGGTGCCTGGGTCATCGCAGAACTCCTCTCACGGGGTCAGTCGCAATCGGTCACCGGACGTCGCCGGTCCGGGGGGCCGTCCTCGCGGCGGTGCGGGTCCGGGACGGTCGGGCAGCCGTCGCCTGGCCCGGCGCCTCGGCGACTCCGGACTCGGCACCTGAGGGCGTAGGTGGTGACGGCCGTGGGTACGACCGCCCCGACCGTGATCAGCCACGGGTCCGCCGGTGCGCCACCCACGGCGCCGAACGCCGCTGCGCCCAGGAGCAGTGGACCCGCGCAGCACACGACCATGGCCGGACCGGCCGTGACGACGGCGGCCGTCCCACCGAAGCGGGAGCGTCGGGGTGCGGACATCACGATCTGCCTCCACTCCACCGGACTCCCTCGTGGTGGCCGCACGGGCAGGGCGCAGCAGCACGGCGGCGTACACGAGCGTGAGAGCGTCCTGGAGGAGGACGAACCAGCTCAGCCGCTGGGTGAGGTGGTTCCCGAAGCAGCCGCAGTCGACCACGGCCGGCCCCAGGAACCACACCCCGCACACCAGTTCCCCGGCGACCAACCCCCCGATGGGCACGGCCGCCACGGCGCCGTGCACCAAACCGTACGTGCCGAGAACGGCCGGCATGTCGGTGATTCGAGGCGAGCCGGCCGACGGCCATGGCCGTGCAGACCGTGCCGAGGACGAGGCGGAGCACCATGCCCGTGACGCTACGGGCGCCGAGGCGAGGGGAGCCGTAAGCGCGCTCACCGAACCGGCCGCGGACTCATCCTCCTGCCGTTGTGGTACGGCGCTCGGCCTCGACCTTGACCGAGGCGAGCGAGGCGGCAACCGCCTCCTCCCAGCGGGCGGCCACCGCGGCGCCCCACCACTGCCCCGGCCGCCACAGGTCGGTGCCCAGCTCGCCCTCGTACACCAGCCGCGTCCCCGCTCCGGTCTCGCTCAGCACGAAGGACTCGCTCACGTACGGCACCGGGCCACGCACCAGGTGGAAGTCGATCCGCTCAGGCCGGGTGAAGCGCACCGTCTCCACTGTCACCGCCTTCAGCCGGCCGCCGGCGATCGGCGTGTAATGCTCGGCCAGCACCAGGTCACTGCCGCGCTCCAGCACCTTCAGCTTCTCGCGCATCGCCCGCGGCGTGCGGCCCAGATACGGCCTGGCCACCACGTCGAACACGGTCTGGCGAGGAGCCGCGACGTCGACGGTCTGCGGGCCCAGCGGCCGAGTGCGGCGCCCCACGCCGATGTCGACCGGGACGGCACCAGTCACCAGCCCCAGGTAGGCGGCGGCCAGTGAGGCGCCCACACCGGCGGCCAGGCCCGCCACGCGCAGGCCGCGCGGCGCGGCACTCACCGGCTCACCCGCGGAGCGGCTTCCTCGACCACGACGCCGTTCCAGAAGGCGACATGATTCTTGATCTTCCGGGCCAGCGGGCTGGGATGCGGGTAGTACCAGGCGGCGTTCACATTGGTCTGCCCACCGGCAGTCACCGTGTAGTAGCGGGCGAGCCCCTTCCAGAAGCACAGCGACCTGGCCCGGCTCTCGGTGAAGTACTCGCGGTGCAGCGACTCGGGGGGAAAGTAGTGGTTGCCCTCCACCACGACCGTCCGCTCGGCCTCCGCGAGCACGGTGCCGTTCCACACAGCGCGCATCGCGACCGGCCACCTCCGACAAAGTGCCTGTAGTCCATGCCGCGACGCTAGAACGCCCTTCGGCGGCCCGACGGTGAGCGCGCTTGCACTGCGCCGTCCGTGTCGGCGGCTGCCCGCAGGGCCTGCCGGATCTGGTCGACCTCGGGCGCACCGGCGAGCCCGTTGGGGGTGCGATAGATCCGGCAGGTCACCGAGGGCAAGGCGCCCGGCTCGGCGAACAGGTCGCGGCCGTCGATCAGGATCGTCGGGGAGCCCGGGAAGCCCGACCGCTCGGCCTCAGCCTGGTCGGCGATCACCCGCGTGGTGAAAGCGGTGCCGACTGGCCCCGCGTCGTCCAGCGCCTGCCGCAACCGCTCCTCGACGAGCTGCTGGTTGGGGCAATCCGGCACCACCAAGACCTCGATCCTCATGTCCCCAGGATCGCCCATCCCGGCGCAGTACGGGCCGAAGAGCCCGGTCTTTTCGGTCAGCGCGCCGGCTGCGCACCGCCTCACAGGCCGACGGCGGGATCGTCGGCGGCCGCGGTCCGCGGCGGGCGGTGTCCCTGCTCGTCGAGTGGGGCGAGTTCGCGTTCGTAGTCGACGGTGAGGTACGACGGTCAGGCACCGGGCCTGCTCGGGCTGACGCCGGGTGATGTTGCCCTCGCGGGCGTAGTGGAGCCGGCGGCTTCAGTGGCCCCGCAAGGCGAAGCACACGTCGTCCCATGGGGCCGCGACCAGGTCGAGGTTGGCCTTCTTCTTGACATCCTCCCGGCCCTGAAGGACCGGGATTCCTTTTTCAGGTGGCTTGGCCGGTCGCCCGGCTGCCGGGTTCCTGCTTCACAGACTGGCCAG
>NZ_JBSGDB010000246.1:0-12753 GCF_053602155.1 Streptomyces sp. NPDC004561 | reverse complement strand
CCCCAACACCCAGGCCTTCAGGCCGAGGCCGTCCCAGTCGTCGAGCAGGTGCCCGACCCGGGCCACCCGGGTGCGGACGATGTCCATGTCGTAGTCCGCCGGGAGCGTCAACTCGTACTGCAGGGCGTGCATGCCGGGTTCCTTTCTCTCAAGCGGGTCAGGCGGGGTATTCGTCGGCGGACACCTGCGCGTCCCACTCGGTGGTGGTGCCGTCGGCGGCGGCCTCCACGACCGCGAGGTGGGTCATGAAGGTGCGGGGCCCGGCACCGTGCCAGTGCCATTCGCCCGGCTCGATCCACACCGTGTCGCCCGCGCGGATCTCCTCCACCGCACCGCCCCTGCGCCGCACCAGCCCCTCACCCTCCAGGACGTGCAGCACCTGACCGTGCGGGTGCCGGTGCCAGGCGGTGTGGGCGCCTGGCGCGAAGTGGACGCTGAACATGCGCAGCCGCGAGGGTGCGGGCGGGGCGGCCACCTCGTCCAGCCAGACCGGGCCGGTGAAGTTCTCCGCCGGGCCCCGGGCGCTGTCGGGGCGCCGTCTGGTGATCTGCACGAAGTCACGTCTCCTGTCGGGGAGTTCGGGGTGCGAGAAGGGAGAGCAGACCGCGGACGCCCGTGTCGAAGGCTTCGGGGGAGCCGGCGGCGCGGGCGAGCACATAGCCGCCCTGCACGGTCGCGAGGACGGCCGCGCCGATCTCCCCGCCGTCCAGCTCGGGCGCGAACTGCCCCTCGCGCTTGCCCTCTTCGACGACCCCGGCGATCCGCTCCCGGACCCACGCGATCGTCTCGTCCACCGGCGCGCGCAGCTCGGCGCTGGCGATCACGTCCGGGTCCATGGTCAGCCGGCCGACCGGGCAGCCGCGCAGCACGTCGCGCTCGCGCAGCAGATACGCCTCGATGCGCTCGTACGGCGTGCCCGGGCCGCCCAGGACGCGCTCGGCCGCCGCCCGCAGTTCCTCGGCGGTCCGCCGGATCGCCGCCAGGGCGAGATCGGGCTTGCCCTTGAAGTGGTGGTACATGCTGCCCTGGCCGGCGCCCGCCCGCTCCAGGATCGCCTTGGGGCTGGTGCCCACGTAGCCGCGCTCCCACAAAAGCTCACGGGTGGACTCGATCAGTCGTTCCGAGGTGCTCATGCGATCACTGTACATACTAGTAGTTACAGTCCGCCAGTCCCTGGGGAGCAGCGGCCCGCCCCGCGCGTACTCCCCGGGAGGTACGCACACTGCCGCCGGCCGCACGACGACCCGGACCCGCCACCGGAGGGAGTCTCGGGACAACACCGAAAGACCCGGCCCGACAAGGGAGATGCACCGACATGCAGACACTGGCGAACTGGAACGGGGGACCCGGCCCGTGGATCCTCTTCTTCCCGCTGATCTGGGCGGCCGTCGTCATCGGCGCCGTCACCGTCCTGCGCCGCACCGCCTGGCGCGGCCGCGGCGGCCCCTGGCGGGCCGTGGCCGCGGCACGTCCGGCGGGCGACTCCCCGCTGGCGGTCCTCGGCCGCCGCTTCGCCTCCGGCGAGATCGACGAGGACGAGTACTGGCGCCGGCTGTCCGTCCTGGAGGAGCAGTTCGGCCGCACCGGCAAGGGCGGTGTGGCATGACCACGACGACCGCGGTACGGGCGGCGGCCCGAGTGGTGGACGCGGTGAAGGTGTACGGCGGTGGCGACACCGCCGTACACGCCCTCGACGGCGTCGACGTGGCCTTTCCCGCCGGCCGCTTCACGGCCATCATGGGCCCCTCCGGCTCCGGCAAGTCCACCCTCATGCACTGCGCGGCCGGCCTCGACACCCTCACCTCCGGCGCCGCCTACATCGGCGACACCGAGCTGGGCACGCTGGACGACCGCCGGCTGACCCTGCTGCGTCGCGACCGGGTCGGCTTCGTCTTCCAGGCGTTCAACCTCGTGCCGACGCTGACCGTCGCCGAGAACATCAGCCTGCCCCTGGACCTGGCCGGGCGGCGCGGCGACCGGGAGTGGATCGACGCGCTCGTCGACGTGGTCGGGCTGGGCGACCGGCTGCACCACCGGCCCTCGGAGCTGTCCGGCGGACAGCAGCAACGGGTCGCCGTGGCACGGGCGTTCGCCGGACGGCCCGACGTCGTCTTCGCCGACGAGCCGACCGGCAACCTCGACTCCCGCTCCGGCGCCGAGGTCCTCGGCCTCCTCGGCCGGGCCGTACGGCAGATGGACCGCACGGTCGTCATGGTCACCCACGACCCGGTGGCCGCCGCGCACGCCGACGAGGTGGTCTTCCTCGCCGACGGACGCCTGGTCGACCGGATGGAGTCACCGACCGCCGACCGGGTCCTGGACCGCATGAAGGCCTTCGAGGTGCGGACATGAACACCTCGCTCCGACTGAGTCTCGCCTCCCTGCGCGCGCACCGGCGCCGCTTCGCCGGCACCTTCCTCGCCGTGTTCCTCGGCGTCGCCTTCCTGACCGGCACCCTCGTCATGGGCGACACGCTCCGCGCGAGCTTCGGCAGCATGTTCGGCGAGGCCACCGGCGGCACCGACGCCGTCGTACGCGGCGCCGACGCCATCACCACACCCGGCCAGGCCCAGGGAGCACGGCGGCCCGTGGACACCTCCCTGGTGCGGACCGTCGAGCGGGTGCCCGGCGTGGCGGCCGCCGCCCCGGACATCCAGGGCGCGGGCCAACTCGTCGGCGCCGACGGCACACCCGTCGGCGGACAAGGACCGCCCACCCTCGCCGGCAACTGGATCACCGACACCCGGCTCAACCCGTACCGGATCGCCGCGGGCCGCGCCCCCGCCGCGCCGGGCGAAGTGGTCGTGAACCGGGGCGCCGCCAAGAAGGGCGGCCTGAAGATCGGAGACACCACCACCCTGCGCACACCGGACCCCGTGAAGGTGACCGTCGTCGGCCTCGCCACCTTCGGCGGCCAGGACGGCATGGCGCAGGTGACGTTCACCGGTATGACGCAGGCCGACGCCGAGAAGTACCTCACCGCACGGCCCGGCCTGGCCGCGAGCATCCAGGTCCGGGCCGAACCCGGGGTGAGCCAGCGGGAGCTGGTGAGGCGGCTGACCGCGGTCCTGCCCAAGGGCGTCGAAGCCGTCACCGGTCAGCAGTCGGCGCGCGAGAACACCGACATGATCTCCAGCCAGTTCCTGACCGTCTTCACCACCTTCCTGCTCGTCTTCTCCGGGGTCGCCCTGCTGGTCGCGACCTTCTCCATCCACAACACCTTCGCGATCGTGGTCGCCCAGCGCACCCGTGAGAACGCCCTGTTGCGCGCCCTCGGAGCCTCCCGGCGCCAGGTGACCGCCGCCGCCCTCGCCGAGGCCTGCGGGGTCGCGCTCACCGCGTCCCTCACCGGACTCGCGGGTGGCATCGGCATCGCCGCCGGACTCCAGGCACTGTTCCCGGCGATCGGTTTCCCGTTCCCGGACGGCGACCTGGTGATCAAGATGTTGATCATGGCCCTGCTGCTCGCGGTGGGCATCGTGGTCTGCCTCGGGTCCGCGCTGCTGCCGGCCCTGCGCGCCGGACGCACCGCCCCGCTGGCCGCCCTGCGCGAGACGGCCGTGGACGCCTCCGGCGCCTCCCGGAGCCGCGCGATCGCCGGCACCGTGCTCGGCGCCCTGGCGCTCGCCGCCACCCTCACCGGGGTCCTCGTCTCCCCGTCCGTGTGGCTCGCGGGAGCCGGCGCGCTGCTCGCCCTGGTGGCCTTCGTGGTCCTCGGCCCGGTCGCCGCCACCACGGCCGTACGGCTGCTCGGCCGCCCCCTCGACCGGCTGCGCGGGGTCACCGGCGGTCTCGCCCGGCGCAACGCCCTGCGCAGCCCGAAGCGGACGGCCGCCACCGCGAGCGCGCTGATGATCGGCGTGGCCGTGGTCTCCCTGTTCACCGTCTTCGGCGCCTCGCTGAAGGCCACGATGGACCGGACGGTGTCCCGTTCCTTCGCGGGCGACGTCGCCGTCAGCTCCCCGTCCTTCGGCGCGGGCGGCAGCGGGCTGAGCCCCCGCCTCGCCCCGGCGCTGCAACGGCTGCCCCAGGTCGGCACCGCCGTCGGACTCGGCCGCGGAGTCGCCGAAGTCGACGGCAGGGGCAGGGCCCTGACGGTCACCGACCCGGCCGCGCTCGCCCGCACCTTCGACCTCGGCACCGTCACCGGCTCCCTGCGCGACCTCGGCCCCCACGGCATCGCGATCGACCGGACGGAGGCCGGCCGTCAGCACCTGCGTCCCGGCGGCACGGCCCGGCTGACCTTCACCGACGGCAGCACGGAGAACTTCACCGTCCGCGCGGTCTACGGCCAGTCGCAGCTCGCCGGCGACTACGTCATCACCCGGGCCGCCTGGGCCCCGCACCGCACCCAGGACTCCGACAGCCTGATCGCCGTGACCTTCAGGCACGGCGTGAACGCCGACGCGGGCAAGGCCGCCGTGCGGAAGGTCGCCGCACGGTACGGCAACCCGTCCGTGCAGACCCGCGACGAGTACGCCCAGTCCTCGGCGGGCGGTATCGACATGATGCTGACCCTCGTCTACGCCCTGCTCGCCCTCGCGGTCGTCATCGCCCTGCTCGGCATCGCGAACACGCTCACCCTGGCCCTGCACGAACGCACCCGGGAACTCGGGCTGCTCCGGGCCGTCGGCCAGACCCGCGGCCAGCTCCGGGCCATGGTCCGCTGGGAGTCGGTCCTGGTCGCCGCCTTCGGCACGGTGGGCGGGCTCGGCCTCGGCGCCTTCCTGGGCTGGGTCCTCGTGAAGGCCTCCGACGGCGCGAGCGACACCGGGTTCGCCTTCGCCCTCCCGCCCGTACGCCTAGCGGTGGTCGCCCTCGTCGGTCTCACGGCCGGCGCCCTCGCGGGCCTGCGCCCGGCGAGGCGAGCGGCCCGCCTCGACGTCCTGCGGGCGATCGCCACGGAGTGAAGCCCCGCGGGGTGCAGGGGGTGACAGCCCACGCCGACGGCGCGCTCCGACGGAGAACAGCGCGCGGGGCGGGGCACCGGCCGCCCAAGGGAGGCGCCCCCGCCCGGTCAGCCGCGAACGGCCGACCGGGCGGGAACCTGCGTCCCGTTGACAGCCGGGGCGGGCGCCACGGGCGTCACGACAACGGCGGGACCCGGGGCGACGGCTGCCCCGGCCGTGGCGGAGGCCGCCGCGCCCACGGGTACCGGGGCCGCAGCGGACACCCCGGCGCCGACGGTGCTCGTAGGCACCCCGGGACTTCCATGGCCGACGGTGGCCGTACGGGCAACGGGAGCCGCGCTCGCGACCGGGGCTCCGGCGGTGACCGGAGCCCGCGCGGGGACCGGGGTCCCGGCTGGGGCGGAAACGCCGGCCGCGACCGGCGTCGCGACCGGGACGGGCGAGGTCGCCGGCGCCGTCCGTACGCCAGCCGGCCGGGCGGCCGGCTGCCGTTCCGGCGTACGGCGCGGTGCGCGGGCCAGGTGGGCGCGCACACCGGTCGGCGCGGGCAGCGTGAACCACACGACCTTGCCGTTCTCGCCGTCCGGCCGCGCACCCCAGCTCTCGCTCATCGCGGCCACCATCGCGAGGCCCCGCCCGCAGGTTGCCAGCGGCGTGGCGTCCACCGCGTCCGCACCGTCGGCCAGCACCGGAAGACGCGGATCGTGGTCGCGCACCGACACCGTGAGCCGCTCCGGCAGCAGCTCCAGCTCGACGGTGCACGACTTGTCGGGCCGGGCGTGCCGGTGCACGTTGCTCAGCAGCTCGGTCACACCGAGCGCGGCACGGTCTATCAACGGGTCCAGATGCCAGTAGCGCAACTGCGCAGATACGATTCTGCGGACCTGGCCGATCCGCGACGGCAGGGCTTGGAGCTCCACCGTGCAGTGCCTGCTTGGGTGACTGATCACGGCTGCGACTCCCCGATGTGAGGTCCGGAAGGAACCGGAAGAACACGGAGAACAACGGATCCAGCAGGGCCCCCCGTCGGTACGGCCGCCTGCTGTCGTGTCCGGCGGGCTGGTTCGCAGCGTTATCGCCGGTAAACCCAGAGTGACGTGAGAACAGCGTGACGCAGCGGATGCGCTCCCGCAACTCGCCGCGACCACGCGAGCATCACGCGGTGCCGCACGCACCGCTCAGCCGCCGCGCCCGGCCGCCCGGCGGACCGCCTCGATGAACCGCCGCGCCGCCGGCGGACCCGGCTCGCCCGGCGCGGGGTCCTGCTCACCCAGCGTCAGCAGGTACCGATTGCCGTTGAGGTCGGCGAGCGCCCTGCCGTCCGGCGAGAACCACGGCTTGGACGCGCGCACGGCCTGGACCGGCGCGCTGTCGATCTCGCTGCCGTAGCTGTTGAGCAACTCCAGCCTGCCGTCGCTGATCCGGACCTGCCCGGCCCGGGTGAGCGAGCGCATGCGCTTGCCGATCCGCACGCCCGTGGCCGTGAACTCCGGCTCCGCCATCCCTCGCCGCCCCCTTGCGCGTGCTCCCGTGGTCCCGTGTGCGTCCCCGTTCGGGACGATCGTCCCGACGCGTGCAGTCTGCCCCGATGAGGCGTGGAGCACCAGTAGACCGGGGCGCGTGCGACGGTCGCCCGGAGCACTCGCGCCAAATGCGCCCCCGGTCGCCTCGTACGTCTGTGCCCCAGCGCGCCTTTGGGCGGCTCAAAGATGCGTTTATGCAGGTGGGAAGCGGTGTGAAAGATGCCTATGCTCAAGATGCCGACCGCGTGAGGCGTCGTCGGCGGACAGCGTAAGGAGTCCCGCCGTGAGCACCACCCCACAGACCCGGACCGGCACCACACTCGACGTCGACCGCACCGACGCGACCTACCGCGACTGGCTGAAAGAAGCGGTGCGCAAGGTGCAGGCCGACGCCAACCGCTCGGCGGACACGCATCTGCTCCGCTTCCCGTTGCCCGAGCGGTGGGGCATCGACCTGTACCTGAAGGACGAGTCGACGCACCCCACCGGAAGCCTCAAGCACCGCCTCGCCCGCTCCCTGTTCCTCTACGGCCTCTGCAATGGCTGGATCCGCCCCGGCCGCCCGGTGATCGAGGCCTCCAGCGGCTCCACCGCGGTCTCCGAGGCCTACTTCGCCAAGCTGATCGGCGTGCCCTTCATCGCGGTCATGCCCCGCACGACGAGCGCCGAGAAGTGCCGCCTCATCGAGTTCCACGGCGGGCAGTGCCACTTCGTGGACGACTCCCGGAAGATGTACGAGGAGTCCGCCCGCCTCGCGGTGGAGACCGGCGGCCACTACATGGACCAGTTCACCTACGCCGAGCGGGCCACCGACTGGCGCGGCAACAACAACATCGCCGAATCCATCTTCCGCCAGCTGGAGTTGGAGCGGTTCCCGGAGCCGGCGTGGATCGTCGCCACGGCGGGCACCGGCGGCACGTCCGCGACCCTCGCGCGGTATGTGCACTACATGCAGTACGACACCCGCATCTGCGTGGCCGACCCGGAGAACTCCTGCTTCTTCGAGGGCTGGACCACCGGCGATCCGGACGTCACCTGCGACTGCGGCTCCCGGATCGAGGGCATCGGCCGGCCGCGCATGGAACCGAGCTTCGTGCCCGGCGCCATCGACCGCATGATGAAGGTGCCGGACGCGGCCAGCGTCGCCGCCGTACGGGCCCTGGAGCGGGCCATCGGCCGCAAGGCGGGCGGCTCCACCGGAACCGGGCTGTGGAGCGCCCTGAAGATCATCTCCGAGATGGTGGCCGAGGGCCGCACCGGCAGCGTGGTCACCCTGCTGTGCGACCCGGGCGACCGGTACCTCGACAAGTACTACTCGGACGCCTGGCTCACCGCCCAGAACCTGGACATCGCCCCGTACACGACAGCGATCGAGACGCTCCTGTCCACGGGCGCGTGGCCGGACTGAGCGCGCGCGGGCAGCGGTGCGCCGACCGGTTCTCCCTCAGGCTCGCTCGGTACCTCACCGAAGCCGCGCGCGGACTTGCTCGAGACGGCGATGCCACGACGGGGCTGGGCTGAAGACGAGGTCGAGGCTCGGCCCGCACGCCGGTCGATCGGCCCCCCGTCGGCTACCGCAGCCGCCGGTCCAGTCTCGCCGCGGCCCTGTGGAAGGCGCGGCCGACGCCCGGCCCGATGAGGCGGCATGCGAGGCGGAACGCGGCCGTGCCGTCGAGGGCGAAGGTCATGCGCACCCGGGTTCCGGTGCCGGCCGGAGTGAGCCGCCACTCCTCCACCCAGGCGCGGGCGCCCGGGGTGTTGGTCGCGTCGACGCGGTAGGCGTACACGTCCGGCTCCTTCGCCACGAGGACCGTCTCCTCGAAGCGGGCGCCGCCCCGCAGCCGGACCTCGCGCCCGCCCTCCGTCGGCCGGGCGGAGGCGATCGCCGGGAACCACTCCGGCCAGCCGGCCACGTCCTCGGCGAGGGCGCGGAAGACGGTGTCCGGCGCGGCGGTGAGATCCCGGCTGAACACCAGCCGTACGGGCGCGGACTCGACGAAGTCCGGTCCGACCGGACGCAGACGCTGGGCCATGGCGAGGAACCTCCTCGTGAAGTCCCCTGCGGAGGGCGGGGCGTTGGCCGACAGCATAGGTGACGGATCGTCAGATGTCCTTGGTGCTGTCGGCGGTTCCCCGTCGTCGAGCGATCCGCCCCGCCGGGCTCCCGGTCAGGCGACGGCGAAGTAGGCGAGGCTGCCGACTCCGGCCAGGGTGCAGTAGACGGCGAACGGGATCAGGGTCCGGTTCTCGAAGTACCGGACCAGGAAGCGGGTGGCGAGGTAGGCCGCGATGAAGGCGGCGACGCTGCCCGCCAGCAGGGGGCCGCGCAGGCCGTTGCCCTGGGCGCCGAGGAGCGGGGGCAGCTTGAGCAGTGCCGCGCCGCCGATCACGGGGGTGGCGAGCAGGAACGCGAAGCGGGCGGAGTCCTCGTGGTTGAGGCCCTTGAAGATGCCCGCGCTGATGGTGGAGCCGGAGCGGCTGATGCCGGGGAGGAGGGCGAGGATCTGGGCCGCGCCGATCGTCGCGGCCGTGCGCATGGTCATCCGGGTGATCCGCCGGTCCGAGAGCTCGTCCGGGCCCAGCTGCTCCTCTTCCGGCGTGACGGCGTCCTCCGCCCGCCTGCGGCCGGTCCCGCCGCGCCGCAGCTGCTCGGTGACGAAGAGCACGATGCCGTTGAGTGCCAGGAAGATCGCGGTCGGGACGGGCCGTCCGAGCGTCGTGCGGAAGACCTTGTCGAGCGCGACGCCGGCGATGCCGACGGGGATGCAGGCCGTGATGATCAGCCAGGCGAGCCGCTGGTCCACGGTCTGGATGCGGCGTTGGGTGATGGACGTGGCGAGTCCGCGGATGATCCTGATCCAGTCGCGCCAGAAGAAGACCACCAGCGCGAGCGCGGTGGCGAGGTGGAGGCCCACCAGTTCGTTGAGGTACAGGGACCCGTCGGCCGAGACGTCCAGGTCGTGCTTCCAGTGTCCGCCCAGGAGGGCGGGTATCAGGATGCTGTGCCCGAGGCTGGAGACCGGGAACAGCTCGGTCACGCCTTGCAGCAGGCCGACGCCTATGGCTTCGGGGTAGGTCAGGACGGACATGGATGGCCTTTGGCTCGGAATGCGGGTGGTAGGGCTTGGGGCGACGCTCGCGGCGGCTCCGGCCGGTCAGAATCTACTACATCTTGTAAAACAAGATCGTTCGAGCGAGAGTTGTTCATCTCGGTGGCCCGCAACGTTCACCTCCGCCTCCCTGGGGCGCGCCCGGGGCGGGCCGCTCGGGTTGCCGGCGGTGACGCGTGACCGGCCGGCTGCGCTGCAGTAGTGAGACGCGCCGTCGCTCCGTGGGTCAATGAGGGTATTTTTCCCAATTATTACGTTCATCGGCCAATAAAGTTGCTGTAAGGGTCTGTAGTTGAAGGAGTGAACGGGGTTACGGTTCCGGCGCTCGGCAGTAGGAGATCAGGTGCGGCCGTAGGGGCGGCCGCGGCTTACGCCGAAGAAGCCGGAGACAGTGCATGCGTGTGAATTCCGCACGGCGCAGATCGCGCCGCGGAGCGGAGAGCGGCGCCAGAACGGCACTTGCCGTCGCAGCCGCCGCACTTCTGATAGCGGGGACGGGACCCGTCGCCGCGTACGGAGTGGGCGAGACGGACTCCAGCCGCCACGACACGGCGGGCGACGAGTCCCACGAACTGATGGAATCCCTCGACTCGTTCAACGAGCCGAGGCTCGCGCCCGGCGGCCAGATCGCCCCTGGTGCGTACGCCGGCGCCTGGGCGCACATCAAGAACATGCCGGTCGCGTCCGGCAGTTGGAACGAGGTCACCACCTCGCCGTACAACGAGGACGCGCTGCACTACCGCGACCACTCGGCCTCCAACTCCGGTGGCGGCGCGGGCCATTCCGCGGGCCGTATCGCCGCCCTGGCCACCGACCCGACGCACCAGGGCGTGGTCTACGCCGGCGCCGCCGGCGGCGGTGTGTTCCGCTCCACCGACGACGGCAAGACCTGGACGCCGATCGCCGACCGGCTGCCCGCCCTGTCCGTGGGCGCCCTCTCGGTCGCGCCCGACGGCTCGCTGTGGCTGGCCACCGGCGAGGCCACCACCGCCTCCGACAACTACCTCGGCAGCGGCGTCTACCGTCTCGCGGACCCGGTCACCGGTACCTTCAGCGAGAGCGACAAGGTGGGCGGCACGGAGCTGGACTCCGCCTCCATCCACACCGTCACCTTCGACAAGGCGGCCGGCTACGTCTTCGCGGCCTCCTCGCACGGCCTCTTCCGGCGTGCCCTGTCGGCCGGCCAGTCCACCGCCTGGACCAAGGTCCTGGCACCCTGCGCGGGCGTCGGCATCAGCGGTGTGGGCTGCGGGGTGAACAGCCACTACGCGGACATCGCCAACGACATCGCCGTACAGCCCGGCAGCGACGGAACCAAGCTGCTGGCCAACGTGGCCTGGCGCAGCGGCGCCGACTACAACGGCTTCTACTACTCCGACGACGCGGGCAGCACCTGGACGCGCGCCAACCCGACCGGCGCGATCAACCCCGCCGAGATCGGCAACGCCTCGTTCGCCTACGCGGCCGACGGCAGCAAGCTGTACGTCTCGATGGAGTCCCCCAAGCTCCTCAACAAGTCCTCCGGCTCCGGGGTCTACTCGGTCCTGGCCGGCGTGTACGTCAGCGAGAGCGGCGACGCGAACGGACCGTTCAAGCAGATCGCCACGTCCTCGTCGCTGTCGGCGTCCGGCTCCGCGATGAAGGTCCACGAGATCGGCAGCGGCTACCAGCCCGGCTCCCAGTCCTGGTACGACCAGGTCGTCGCGGTCGACCCGAGCGACCCGAACCACGTCTACCTGGGCCTTGAGGAGATGTTCGAGTCCAGGAACGGCGGCGCCACCTGGAAGGCGGTCGGCCGCTACTGGAACTTCGGCATGTCCTGCTTCAGTTACGACCCGGCGCAGAACAGCTGCGACGGCGACGTGATGCACTCCGACCAGCACGCCCTGGCCTTCTCCCAGTGGAAGGGCAGCACGCCGGAGGTGTTCGTCGGCAACGACGGCGGCGCCTACGCCCGTCCGACCACGCAGACCACCGCCGGCTGGCGCAACCTCAACGAGTCGGGCACCCTGCGCGACCTCCAGTACTACTCGGTGCGCGCGGGCAAGATGACCGACGGCAGCGGCGAGGCCGTCTGGGGCGGACTGCAGGACAACGGCGTCTCGCTGCTCGCGCCCAAGGGCGCCACCTACCAGGGGCAGCAGCTGAACCCGGACGGCGAGATGGTCTCCCCGTACGGCGGTGACGGCGGCGACCAGCTGGTCAACCCCGACAACGGCTGCCAGACGGTCGGTGAGTACGTCGACCTCGCGCTGCAGATCACGAACAACTGCGGCTACACCGCGAGCGACGACGGCTCCGAGGACGTGATCACGAACATCGCGCCCGGCGACCCGGGTGCCCGCTTCACCGCCCCGTTCGGCGCGGACGAGACCGACCCGAACGGCCTGTGGGTCGCGGGCGGCCAGTACGTCTGGGGCAACACCGCGACCTGGAAGAGCACCTCGGGCGCCGACTGGACCAAGCTGTACGACCTGGGTGCGGGACACTCCGCCTCGGCGGTCGTCAGCCGCGACCATGTGACGTGGGCGGCCTGGTGCGGTCCGTGCTCCTCCGTGAGCGACTCCTTCGGGCGGGGCATCGCCACCAACTACGGCGGCACCTGGCACCAGGTGAACCTCCCCGCCGCCTTCCCGAACCGCTACATCTCCGGTCTGGCCGTCGACCCGTCCGACGCCTCCGGCAAGACGGTCTACGCGGTGATCAACGGCTTCTCGCGGCACTGGAACGAGGGCCCCGGCGCGGGCTACGGCCACGTCTGGCGGACGACGGACGGCGGCACGACCTGGACGGACGTCAGCGGTGACGCCTCGGCCACGGACTCCTTCCCCGACGCCCCGGCCAACTCGGCGCTGGTCACCAAGGACGGCACCCTCGTGGTCGCCACCGACCTGGGCGTGTTCACCAGCACCTCGTCCGGCCACTGGGCGCGCCTGGGCACGAACCTGCCCACCTCGCCGGCGGTCTACCTGTCGCAGAGCCCGGACGGCAGCCAGGTCTACGTGGCCACGCACGGCCGCGGCATCTGGAAGACCCGGACGCCGTAACGCCACTGACGGCTCGTCATAGCGCGATGCCGTCACGGTGACAGTGCGCCCGGGCTCGACCACGGAAGCGTGGGTCTGGTCTGCCATCCCGGGTGCTCTCAGTCCTTGTGGTGTGCTCGTGGGGGGTTCAGTTGTCCGGCGCGGGTGTCGCGCCCTCTCCGGC
>NZ_JBSGDB010000245.1:0-12753 GCF_053602155.1 Streptomyces sp. NPDC004561 | reverse complement strand
GGCCGTCCCGCGCGACAGGTCGTGCTTGACGAGCGCGTCGGAGAAGGCGCGGTCGGGCGGCGTGGCGTCCGGCGCCAGATACGCGCGCGTCATCTCGGCGGCCGCCGCGGCATAGCCGTACCGGTGGCGCCGGGACACCAGGGACTCGTTCACGCGCGGGAACTCCTGCGGCCGGTCGTCCACGACCCGCTGCCGCACCTGTCCGCGCCGCGGGTCGATCGTCCAGCGTTCGAGCCCCGGTGTGCCCACCGCGCGAGGCCCGTCGGTCCCCGGCCCGGCGACCTGGAAGGGCGCCGGGTAGGTGGTCAGGTCCACGACCACGCAGTCGCCCTCGGCATAGGCGTTGAGCGTGTGGGAGTAGAACACCGGCTCGATCCCGAACCAGCGCACCGGGCCGCCGGCCCGCGGCATGACCCCCACGCGCGTGGGGTGCTCCCGGTTCCAGACGTACGGCACCGGGGCGCCCCGCCCGGCGGCCTCGGCATCGAAGGTGACCGGCATGTCGACGACCACCACATGCCGTTCGGTGAGCGCGAAGTCGTGCATCATGGGCGCGTCCGCGACCGGGATCCGCGTGGTGCGCGCGACCCGTCCCGCCGGGTCCACGACGAGGTGCCGCACGTGGTCCCAGGTCGGGTAGTAGGCGATCGCGTGCAGCTCTCCGGCGTGCGCGTCGAACTTGGTGTGCGCGGTGAACGCGCCCTCCAGGGTGCCGCCGAAGTCGTACGTGCCGGCGGTGCCGAGTTCGCCGTCGAGCTCGTACGGCAGCGGACCGCTCTCCTGGAGGGCGAGGATCCGTCCCCGGTACGGGATCACGTGCGTGTTGCACGCGAAGTCGTCCGGCGGCACGGGGCCCCGGTACGGCTCGCCGAGCTTCTGCGCGACCTGCGAGGAGCGCACCCAGCGGTTGCGGTACCACTCCGCCCTGCCGTCGCGCAGCCGCACCCCGTGCACCATGCCGTCGCCGGTCATCCAGTGGTGCGCGCGGGGGTCCTCCAGGCCCATGACGTTGGGGCCGTTGCGCAGGTAGCGGCCGTTCAGCGAGCGCGGGACGCGGCCGGTGACCGGCAGGTCGAAGGCCGTCAGCTCCTCGGTGACCGGCGCGAACGCCCCTTCCAGGAACGGGAGATGCCCCTCCGTCCCGTGCGCCTGCGCGCCCCGCGCCGCCGCCCGGGGCGCCGCCGGTCCGGTGAGCGCCCCCGCCGCGACGAGTCCGGCCGCCCCGCGCAGCACCGTCCGCCGTGTGTGTTCCGTCATCTGCCCTGCTCCTGACCGTCCTCGGGGTCACCGACGGTCATGAGTCTGCGGCGGCGGGCGCCCGGAGTCAGGAGGCCTGGAACCCCTCCCGGGGTGGTGCCAGGCCCTCTGTTTCGAGCAGGGTCACGAGCGCGCGGGCGGCGGGACTGGTGGCCCGCTCCGGCGGCAGCAGGGCCACGGTCTCGTACTGCGCCTCGCCCGTGCCCTTCAGTGGGAGCGCCGCCAGCGAGGGCCGCTTGTGCCGGAAGTGGCGGGGCACGACCGCGATCCCCAGGTTCTCGTCGACCAGGTCCAGCAGGCTGTGCACGTCGTTGACCTCCAGCGCGACCGTGCGCCGCACGCCGGCCGCGGCGAAGGCGGTGTCGGTGGTGCGGCGCGGCCCCCAGTCCGGGTGGAAGTCGACGAAGACCTCCCCGTCGAGGTCGTCCGGCGCGAGCACGGCCGCCGCCGCGGCGAGACGGTGGCTGGGGTGGCACAGCACGGTCATCGGCTCACTCGTCAGGGACACCGAGCGCAGCTGGTCGGTGTCCGCCTGGGTGCGGTAGGCGAAGGCGAGGTCGAGCCGCCCGGCCGCGACCTCCTCGGCCAGCGCGCCCGAGCCCGCCTGCCGCAGCCGGATCTCCACGTCCGGGTGCCGGCCCCGGAAGGCCGCCAGCAGCCGCGCCACATGCACCCCGGCGATGCACTGCTCGGTGCCCAGCGCCAGCGTGCCGCGCAGCACGCCCTGCACCGCGGCCACCGCCTCGTGCGCCGAGCGCACCTGCGCGAGGATCCGCTCGGCCTCCACCAGCAGCGCCCGCCCCGCCTCGGTGAGCGTCACCCGCCGGGTGGTGCGCACGAACAACGGCGCCCGCAGCTCCCGCTCCAGCGCCCTGATGGACGCGGACAGGCCCGACTGGGACACCATCAGGCGTTCCGCGGCCCGGGTGAAGTGCTGGTCCTCGGCGACCGCGACGAAGTGCTGGAGATGACGCAATTCCATGATTGAGAAGCCTAGCCGCACAATTCCATCGGATTCTTCTGTTGGACCGCTGTACCGCGCCCGGGGAAGAGTGGAACCGGTAGATCCTGTGTCCACCCCTCTGGAGTCGCGTTGTACACCGCACATTCCGACCGCTACGCCGACATGCCCTACCGGCGCACCGGACGCAGCGGACTGAAGCTCCCCGCGCTGTCGCTCGGCCTGTGGCACAACTTCGGCCCCGACCGGCCCGTGGAGACCCAGCGCGCGATCCTGCGCCGCGCCTTCGACCTCGGCGTCACCCACTTCGACCTGGCCAACAACTACGGCCCGCCGCCCGGCGCCGCCGAGTCCGCGCTCGGCGAGGCCCTCAGGGCGGACTTCGCGCCGTACCGCGACGAGCTGGTCGTCTCCACCAAGGCCGGCTACCTGATGTGGCCCGGCCCCTACGGCGAATGGGGCTCGCGCAAGTACCTGCTGTCCTCGCTTGACCAGAGCCTCGCGCGCATGGGCCTGGACTACGTCGACGTCTTCTACTCGCACCGCCCCGACCCGGACACTCCGCTGGAGGAGACGATGGGCGCCCTGCACACGGCGGTGCAGCAGGGCAAGGCGCTCTACGTCGGCGTCTCCAACTACTCCGCCGAGCAGACCCGCGAGGCCGCCCGCGTCCTCGCCGACCTCGGCACCCCGCTCCTCATCCACCAGCCGCGCTACTCGATGCTCGACCGGCGCCCGGAGGACGAGGGCCTGCTCGACGCCCTGGACGAGCTCCAGGTCGGCTCCATCGTCTACTCCCCGCTGGAGCAGGGCCTGCTCACCGGCCGCTACCTCGACGGCATCCCGGAGGACTCCCGGGCCGCGAGCGACAGCCCCTTCCTGAACTCGGACGCCGTCACCGAGGACCTGGTCGGCCGGCTGCGCGCCCTCGACGAGATCGCCAAGTCCCGCGGCCAGACCCTGGCCCAGCTGGCCCTGGCCTGGGTGCTGCGCGGCGGCCGCGTCACCTCCGCGCTGGTCGGCGCCAGCAGCCCCCGCCAGCTCGAGGACAGCGTCGGCGCCATCCGCAACCTGGACTTCGACGCGGAGGAGCTGGCGCGCATCGACGGGATCGTGAAGGGCTGAGGCTCTTCACCGGGTGAACTGCTCGCCGCCCGGGTCCGGCGCCGGCCGCTGTCGGAGTGGCGAGCCGTCCGCCGCCAAGGCCCGGCGGCAGCCGCCGTCAGGCGATGAGCCGTTCGCTGGTCTCCCACAGGCGGGCCGCCGCCTCCGGGTCGATCGCGTACGGCAGCACGCCAGGCGCCGACTCGTCGGCCTTCCAGGAGACCTCGTCCGCCACCAGGGGGCTGATGTCGGTGTTCTCGCAGTAGACCCCGCCCCGCCCGGTGAGCAGCTCGGCGGTCGCGCACCAGACGCCGGTGGCCGCGCCCTGCTGGACCGTCTTCATCTGGCGGGCGGGGTCCCGCACCGGGCGGCCCTCGGCGTCGAGGCTGCCCATGGCCCGCAGGGTGTCCTGGTCGAGGTACTTGGCGAGCCCGGTGTCGACGATGCGCCCGGGATGCACGGCGAAGGCCCGCACCCCCTCCGCCCGCCCCCGCCGGTCCAGCTCGACGGCGAAGAGGACGTTGGCCGTCTTCGACTGGCCGTAGGCCAGGAACGGCTCGTAGGCCCGGTGCTCGAAGTGCAGGTCCTCGAAGACGACGGGGGAGAAGCGGTGCCCCCGCGAGGAGAGCGCCACCACCCGTGCCCCGCCCGCCGCCACCAGAGCGGGCCACAGCCGGTCCGTCAGCCGGAAGTGCCCGAGGTGGTTCGTCGCGAACTGCGCCTCGTGGCCCCGCGCGTCCCGCCGCAGCGGTGTCGCCATGATCCCGGCGTTGTTCACCAGGATGTGCAGCGGGCGCCCGGAGGCCAGGAACGTCTCGGCGAAGGCGTCGACGGAGGCCGGGTCGATCAGGTCCATCGGCTCGACCTCGACGCCGTCCAGCTCCTTCAGCGCGGCACGGGCCCGCTCCGGGTCCCGGGCCGGTACGACGACCTCGGCGCCCGCCGCCCGCAGCGCACGGCTCGTCTCCAAGCCGATGCCCGAGTAGCCGCCGGTCACGATCGCGGTCCTGCCGGTCAGGTCGACGCCCCTGATCACCTCCTCGGCGGTGGTCGCGGCACCGAAGCCGGAGGGGAGGGGACGCTGTGCGGTGGTCATGGGGGGTGTCTCCTCGAAGTGGGCCATGCCCCCACCGTAGGCGCGAGCGTCCGTACGATGAATGCTTGAGAGTGCGTGCTACTTGCGCGATAGTTCGGGCATGGACGCCGACCCCCTCTCCGAAGCCCTGGCCGTCGCCGATGCCCGCGGGGTGTTCTCCGGCGGCTTCACGGCCGGCGGCCGGTGGGCGATCCGCCTCCGGGGCCGCGACAAGGTGAAGGTGAACGTCCTCGCCCGGGGCGGCTGCCTGCTCGTCGCCGAGGGCGCGGCCGAACCCGTGGCGTTGTCCGAGGGCGACGTCGTCGTCTCCGACGGGCAGCGGTCGTACGTCCTGTGCAGCGAACCCGGGCTCACGCCCAGCGACCCGGGCGAGGTGGACATCGACCCGCGCACCGGCATGGGGGCGCTCGGCGGGGGCGCGGAGGTGGTGTGCGTCTCCGGGCACATCGACCTCAGCCCGGTGAGCGGCGACCTGCTGCGCCGGGCCCTGCCCGGGCTCCTCCACCTGCGCTCCGGCGCGGCCGAGGCGCCGGTGCTGCGCTGGCTCACCGGGCAGCTCATCGAGGAGATGACCGGCGGCCGCGCCGGTTCCGCCTTCACCGGCGACCACCTGGCCCAGCTGATGTTCGTCCAGGTGCTGAGGGCCTGTCTCGACGAGGCCGACGGGCTGCCGCCCGGCTGGCTGCGGGCGCTGGCGGACGAGCGGCTGGCCCCCGCCCTGCGCCTGATGCACGCCGACCCGGCCCACCCGTGGCGGCTGGAGGAACTGGCCCGGGCCGCCGCGATGTCCCGGACCACCTTCGCGGTCCGCTTCCGGGAGGCCGCCGGGGTGCCTCCCCTCACCTATCTGCAGAACTGGCGCATGAGCCTGGCCGCCCGTGCCCTGCGGCAGGACTCCACCCCGGTGGCCGCGCTGGCCCGCTCGGTCGGCTACTCCTCCGAGAGCGCCTTCAGCAACGCCTTCAAACGCACGACCGGCGTCGCGCCCCGCCGCTACCGGGAGTCGGTCAGGAGCTGAGCCGCTCCTCGACGCGCACGGTCACCGTGTCGCCCTCCTCCTTGCCGATCGCCCTGCGGACCTCGGCCGTCACGGGCAGCTTGTGCGTGCCGTCGCCGAGGGCCATGAAGGAACTCCGGAAGGGGCGGCCGTCGACCGTGCCGCGCACCTTGACCAGGCCCCGGGTGCCGAAGAAGGCGACGGACCCGGGCCACACGACATAGGTCCAGCCGCCCTTGCCCGGGCTTCTGCGCAGGACC
Source organism: Streptomyces sp. NPDC004561 (assembly GCF_053602155.1). NCBI lineage: Bacteria > Bacillati > Actinomycetota > Actinomycetes > Kitasatosporales > Streptomycetaceae > Streptomyces > Streptomyces sp. NPDC004561. Next base: position 7,078 of record NZ_JBSGDB010000245.1, on the reverse strand, counting down.
GCGGTGAATTCCGCGTCCACTCGCCGGCTCGTCTCCATGGTGTTCCTCCGCGCGCGCTCGTCCGTACCGGATCGGTCACCGGCACAGACCGCCGCGCGCGGCGGGACTCATCGCCGGGCGCCGTCAGGCGCCCGCCGGCACCCGGTCCAGGAACCCCAGCACCTGGCGGATACGGCCCTCGGCGTCCAGGGTGACCACGTCGAACCCGGCCACCGGCGCCGAGCCGTCGGCCTCGTTCACCAGCTCCCAGCCGAAGCGCGCGGTGTCGTGGTGCCCGTCCACCGCGCCGAGCGGGCGGAAGACGAACCCCGGGAACTGCTCGTGGGCCGCCGCGATCACGGCCGCGACGCCCTCGTGCCCGCGGACGTCGGCGAGCGGGTCGGTGTAGCCGCCGTCCGCGGTCCACGCGGCGGCCACCGCCTTCTTCAGGGCCTCCGGCTCGGTGGCGTTCCAGGCCTCGAAGTAACGGGCGGCGGCGGTCTCGTAGCGGTCGGTGTTCACGGACATGGTGAATCAGCCTCCATCGAGGTCGTCTGTGCTGGTCGGGTCCCGGGCCCGGGGCTCGCCCGATCCGGTGTGACCACCATGCCGGAGGGCTGCGGGGCGGGTCGATTACCTCCGAGGTCATGCCGGGGTGCTGCCCCGCCCCGGGCACATTTCGGCCGGAAAGGGCGATGAATATGCCAAGAGACTGGCCGGAAAGTCGTGGTGACAGTGTTTCGGGAGTGCAGATACTCGAACGTCAGGGGCACTTCACCGCACAGGAGCCGCACGGAGAGCGAGGACCGGCCGGCACACCGGCGAAGCGACGGGGGAGTGAGACGTGCACGACGAGTTCCTGTGCCATGTCACGGCGTACGGCATGTGCGACGGCCGGCGCATCGGCGTACCGCTGGGCACCTATCGCGCGCCCACCCTGGCGCTGGCGCTGTGGTGGCTGCGCGACCGCGCGTCCTGGATCGCCGAGCGGCTCGACCCGAGCCCGGACGAGGGCGCCTTCCCGGCCGGGGCGCTGGTGCCGGTCGCGGACACGGTGGCCGACGTGCCCGCCCTGCTGCGCGCCTGGTGCGCCGACGACGGCCGGCAGGAGCAGATCGCGGACGAGTTGGCGGGCGGGCGGCTGGTGCGGATCGCCGCCAGCGACGACACCACCGAGTACGAACTGCTCGCCGAGTCCATCGACGCGCTGCGCATGCAGCGCACCCTCCCGGCGCTTGTCGTGCCCGTCGCCTGACACGTGTCCGCAGAACTCGCACCCACCGTGACCGAACGGGCGCACATGGGGGTGAATCAGTACAATTCTGGTCATGGCGGAGCGACAGATCGCCCCGACAGCGCCCGAACTCGTCGTGGAGACCGACACGGGCTCCACGGTGATGAGCCCGGGCCACGACTACCACGTCGGACGCGACCCGTTGAGCGACATCGTCCTCGACGATGCCCGGGTCTCGTGGCACCACGCCGTCCTGCGCTGCGACCACGGCCACTGGACCGTCGCCGACCGGCAGAGCACCAACGGCACCTACGCCGACGGCCGCCGGATCCGGCGCCAGGACGTCGGGCCCGGCAGCGAGATCCGCTTCGGCAACCCCACCGACGGCCCCCGCGCCCTCCTGCTCCGCCCCCCGGAGCCCGCCCCCGACCGCCCCTCGGCGGTCTCGGCGCCCGACCTCACCGGCACCTTCCGCCGGCCCTCCAGCGTCCGTCCGCTGTCGCCCGCGCGCACCGTGCGCATCGGCCGCGCCCCCGACAACGACCTGGTCGTGGACGACCTGATCGTCTCCCGCAGACACGCCGAACTGCGCGCCCGCGCCGACGGCGGCTACGAGATCGTCGACCTGGGCAGCCACAACCGCACCTACGTCAACGGCCGCCCGGTCACCCGCGCCCCCGTCGGCCCCGGCGACATCATCGGCATCGGGCACTCGGCCTTCTGCCTGGCCGACGGCGAACTCCAGGAGTACGTCGACACCGGCGAGGTCTCCCTGGACGTGCAGGACCTGACCGTCACCGTCGACGGCGGCCGGAAGACCCTGCTCGACCACGTCTCCTTCCCGGTGGGCGAGAAGTGCCTGCTCGCCGTGGTCGGACCGAGCGGCGCGGGCAAGTCCACGCTGCTGAACGCCCTGACCGGGCAGCGCCCCGCCGACCGCGGCACCGTCCTGTACGACGGCCGCGACCTCTACCGCGACTACGCCGAACTGCGCCAGCGCATCGGCCTGGTCCCGCAGGACGACATCCTGCACCCCCAGCTCACCGTGCGCGCCGCCCTCTCCTACGCCGCCGAGCTGCGCTTCCCCGAGGACACCGCCAAGTCCGAACGGCGTGCCCGGGTGGACGAGGTCATCCGGGAACTCGGCCTGGAGCAGCGCGCCGAGCAGCCGGTGCACCGGCTCTCCGGCGGGCAGCGCAAACGGGTCAGCGTGGCCCTGGAACTGCTCACCAAGCCCTCGCTGCTCTTCCTGGACGAACCGACCTCCGGACTCGACCCCGGCATGGACCGCTCGGTGATGCACATGCTGCGCGGCCTCGCCGACGACGGCCGCACGGTCGTCGTGGTCACCCACAGCGTCCTCAGCCTCAGCGTCTGCGACCGCCTGCTCGTGCTGGCCCCCGGCGGCACGGTCGCGTACTACGGCCCGCCCGGCGACGCCCTCGCCTTCTTCGGCTTCGAGCAGTGGCCGGAGGCCTTCGAGGCCTTCGACCGGGACCGGGACCGGGACTGGGCGCGGGAGTTCCACGAGTCGCCGTTCCACCGGCACTACGTCGCCCAGGCCACCAGCCGGCCGCACCACCCCGGTCCGGCACCCGTGGTCCCGGCGCCGCCGCCCCGTCCGCGCGGCTGGGGCGCCCAGCTCGGCACCCTGGTGCGCCGCTACACGGCCGTCCTGAGCGCCGACCGCACCTTCCTGCTCATCATGATCGCCCTGCCGTTCGTGATGGGCGCCATGGCCCGGGCCCTGGCGGGCGGCCGGCTCACCCGGGACACCGCGATGAACGCGCTGCTCATCCTGTGCGTCGGCGCGGTGCTGACCGGCGCCGCCAACGCGGTCCGCGAACTGGTCAAGGAGCGCGTCGTCTACCAGCGTGAACGCGCCGTGGGGCTGCCCCGGTCCGCCTATCTGATGTCCAAGGTGGTGGTGCTCGGCACGGTCACGGTCGCCCAGGCCGTCGTCCTCACCCTCGTCGCGCTCCTCGGCGTCGACCTGAACGCCCCCGGTGGCAAGGGGGTCCTCCTGCCGCCGCTCGCCGAGATCACCCTCGCCGTGGCCCTGCTGGCGTTCACGTCCATGATGCTCGGCCTGCTGATCTCCGCACTGGTGCGCAAGGAAGAGGTGACGATGCCGCTGCTGGTGCTGCTCGCCATCGTCCAGGTCGTCTTCTGCGGCGCCCTCCTGCCCCTGCACGGCGTGCCCGGTCTCGAACAGCTGTCCTGGCTGGTGCCCGCCCGCTGGGCGCTCGGCGCCATGGCCGGCACGGTCGGGCTGGCCCGGATCGTGCCCGGCTCGCTCACCGCCGACCCCCTGCTCCGGCACTCGGCGGGCGTCTGGCTGTTCGACCTGGCCATGCTGCTGGTGCTGTCCGTGCTCTACGGCCTCGCGGTGGCCCGGCTGCTGCGTCGGCACGAGCCGGCCGTGATGCGGAGGTAGACGGCGCGATGACCACTCCCGGATTCCGTCCCACGCACGTCGTCCCGCCGCGCGGCCTGGCCGCCTGGGACGCCCCCGACCCGGCCCGGCCCACCGCGCCCCTCGACCCGCTGCTGCCGGTCCAGCTCGTGGAGCGGCGCGGCGACTGGGCGCACATCCGCTGCGCAAACGGCTGGGCCGCCTGGGTCGACGGCCGCCGGCTGGTCGCCGTACCCGAGGACCCGCCCGCCGCCGGCGGTCCCGGACCCGACGGCGGCGCCGATCCGCGCCCCCTGCTGGCCCGCGCCGAACAGGCCCTCGCCGGCTACCGGGCGGCCGTGGAGGAACTCGCCGCCGGCACCCTCGACGGCGAGGCCTTCGCGGACCGCACCCGGGACCTCAGGATCGGACTCGTGGTCGACGGAGAGGCCATGTGGCTCTACGACGTCGAGGAGGAGCGGTGGGTGTACGGCGACGGCCGGCGGCTGACCACCTACGCCACCGACCGGGCGGTCACCGGCGCCGACGACCCCGGGCACGCCCCGACCCGGCTGGTGGCGCCCGAGAGTGAGCGCTGATGGCACACGAGACCAGCCTGTTCTCCGGGCGCCCCTCGGAACTGGTCGGCCGCCGGGTGGCGAACTACCTGGTCGAGAGCGAGATCGGGCGCGGTGGCATGGCCGTCGTCTACCGCGCCCGCGACCTGCGCCTGGACCGCACGGTCGCCCTGAAGCTGCTCGCCCCCGAACTCGCCCGCAACGACACCTTCCGGCAGCGCTTCACCCACGAGTCCCGGGTGGCCGCGGCGATCGACCATCCCCACATCGTGCCCGTCTTCGAGGCCGGCGAGACGGACGGCATGCTCTACATCGCCATGCGCTACGTCTCCGGCAGCGACCTGCGCCATCTGCTCGACCGTCGCGGACCGCTGCCGCTGCCGGACGCGGTGCGGATCGCCGCGCAGGTCGCCTCGGCTCTCGACGCCGCCCACGACCACGCGCTGGTGCACCGGGACGTCAAGCCCGGCAACATCCTGGTCGCCGAGGGCACCGACAGCGACCACCCCGAGCACGTGTACCTCACCGACTTCGGGCTCACCAAGAAGTCGCTGTCCCTGACCGGGTTCACCAGCGTCGGCCAGTTCGTCGGCACCCTCGACTACGTGGCCCCCGAACAGATCTCCGGCCGCCCGGTCGACGGCCGCTGCGACGTCTACGGCCTCGCCTGCGTCGTCTACGAGACCCTCACCGGCCGCCCGCCCTTCCAGCGCGAGGACGACATGGCCCTGCTGTGGGCCCACCAGTACGACGAGCCGCCCCCGCCGAGCCGGGCGCGCGCCGGCCTCGACCCGGCCGCCGACACCGTCTTCGCCAAGGCCCTCGCCAAGAGCCCGGACGGCCGCCACGACACCTGCCTCGCCTTCGTCGCCGCCCTGCGCACGGCCACCACGGCGCCCGCACCCGGACGCACCGCGACGGAGCCGGACCGCGCCGTGCCCGCCGCCCCCCGCCCGCCGCACTGGGCCGAACCCGTGTACCGGGAGTCCTCCGGGCCGCCGTCCCCGGGCTGACCGGGCCGGGACCCTACGGCCGGGCCCCGGCCACCTCGCCCCGGCGGCGCACCGGACGGGCCAGCAGGCCGCCCAGGAAGCCGGTGACCAGCCCCCACAGCGCGCCCAGGCCCACCGCCCCCCACAACTGCGGCCTGAGCAGCACCTCTCCGGACAGGCCGCCGCCCAGGTCGCCGATGCCCAGCAGGGACAGCCCGTAGTGCGCCGAGATCCGGCACAGGAGACAGATCATCAGGACGGTCAGGGCCAGCGCGACGGCCAGATGGACGGCGTGCTGCCACAGGCGGATCCGGGCCGGTGAGCACACCGCCATCCGGAAGGCCGCGGCGAGCAGCAGGACCGCGGCGGCCACCAGCAGCCACCACATCCGGCCGTCGTAGCCGGTCAGCGAGCCCAGGTTCAGCTCGGAGACGTCCGGGGTGCGCAGGATCCGGTCGAGGATGTGCGGCATCGGCAGGCCGAAGGGACCGTCCACCCGGCCGTTCCAGGTCGCCCCCATGCCGATGGTCAGGGCCGGCCACGCCAGGTTCGGCAGGCCGAGCAGGATGAGCGCGAAGGTCGTCGGGGCGTTCCCGCGGGTGGCCGCCGTGACCAGCGCGGTGACGAGGCCGACGACGACGTACGCCAGCAGCAGCTCCACCATCGCGTGGGCCGCCGGGCGCACCGACTCCTGGCTGCGCAGCAGCCGCCCCGGCAGCGGGGCCCCGCGTGCGACCAGCAGCGACAGCAGCAGCACCCCGGCCAGCCACAGCAACCCGAACAGCACGGTCAGCGGCACGTCCGTGCTGAACCCGACCCGCGGCGCCACGTCGAACAGACCGGTCAGATCGCTGAGGGTGCCACTGCCCACGTCGACGGCGAAGGTCTGCCGGGCGGTGAGGCCCAGCCCGATCAGCACGAGCAGCCACAGCACCGCGATCCGGACGGCCCAGCCGGCCAGTTCCCGGGCCGAGGCCACCGCCCGGTGCCGCAGCGGGCGCAGAAAGCCCGCACCGATCACCAGGGCGCCGGCGAGCGTCACCGACAGCGGGAGCACGGCGATACCCGCCTCGGTCCTGGCCAGCGCGCCCGCGTTCCCGGCGAGCTCCACGCTGCCGCCGACCGCCGTGACCACGGTCGCGACCACCACCCGTGGGAACGCCCCGGCCGGCAGGCCCGTCGCGCCGGCCGCCCACAGCCCCAGGGCGGCCACCAGGACCATCACCGCCACCCCGGTCAGCACCGTGGCCACGGCCTGTGCCCAGCCGTGTCGGGCGACGGGCCGCGCGGTGACGGTCGGAGGGCTCACGCCTGCCACGCTAAGCAGCGGCCGAGCGCCCCGCCCGCCGGGTGGGCCGTCCGCGTCGGCTTGCGGGCCTCGCGGCTCCGCGACACACAATGAGGTCGAAGCGTGGCAGACCGCACCGAACAGGACCTGCCCGGCAAAGCCGCTCATCGCGACGGGAGGAAGGGCTCGTGAGCGTCGAACCTCCGTCTTCCGGCCGCCCCACCGGGCCGCCCTCCGGCCCACTGTCCGGATCCTCCCAGCCGCCGTCCGGGCCGCCGCCCACCGGGCCACCGGACGGCGGCTTCACACCCCAGGGCCCGCACACCCCGTGGTGGAAGTCCGTCCCCCGCGTCGCCGCGCTCAGCGCCGCCGTGGTCGTCGCCGTGGTCCTCGCGGTGATCTTCGCCCGTCCGGGTGGTGGCGGCTCCAAGGGCGGCGAGGTCTTCCTCCAGGCCGCGGGCAGCACCGGCCAGGACCCCTTCACCGAGTCGACCGCGAACCGGAGTTCCGCCTCGCCGCCGGCCTCCGCCCCGGCCGTGGCCACCCAGGAGCAGTTCGACGCATTCGCCGACGATGTGGCGCGGGAGCTGGGCACGCACTGCCGGACCGCCC
>NZ_JBSGDB010000244.1:0-12754 GCF_053602155.1 Streptomyces sp. NPDC004561 | reverse complement strand
CTCGGCTGGCGGGCGGCGCCGCTGCGCCGCAACGCGCCCGGCTGCCAGGGCTCCTGCCAGTGCGTGGTCGGCTGCCCCACCGGAGCCAAACAGAGCGTCCAGCTCTCCGTGCTGCCCGACGCCTGCGCCGTCGGCGCCCGCATCGTCACCGGGGCGCGGGTCGAGCGCGTCCTCGTCGACGCCGACCGGCCCGGCGGCCCGCGGGCGGCAGGGGTGCGCGTACACCGGGAGAGCGGCGCGTTCGAGATCCTCGCGCCCCTGGTCGTCGTCGCTGCGGGCGCTCTGCAGTCCCCGCCGCTCCTGCGCCGCTCGGGCCTCGGCCGGCATCCCCGGCTCGGCCGCAACCTCAGCGTCCACCCGGCCACGAGCGTCGCCGGACGCTTCGCCGAACCGGTCACCGCCTGGGAGGGCGTGCTGCAGAGCGTCGGCGTGGAGGAGCACCACGACGCGGGGATCCTCGTCGAGGCCACCGCCACCCCGCCCGGCATGGGCTCCTTCGTCCTGCCCGGACTGGGCGCGGAGCTGCGCCGCGGGCTGGAGAGCGCCGACCGGCTCGCCACACTCGGCGCGATGATCGCCGACCGCCCCTCCGGCCGCGTCCTCGGCCGGGACCGCACACTGCTCCGCTACGACCTGGACCGACGCGACGCCGGGCGCCTCGTACGGGCCGTGCGCGCCATGGGCGAGCTGCTGTTCGCCGCGGGCGCCGAGGAGGTGCTCACGGGCATCCCCCGCACACCTCGCGTGCGCAGCCTCGCCGAGCTGGACGACGTCCTCACCGGCACCAGCGCGCGGCACCTCCATCTGTCGGCCTACCACCCGACCGGCACCATCGCCGCGGGAGCGGACCCGCAGCGCTTCCCGGCCGATCCGGCGGGCCGGCTCCGCGGAGTGCACGGAGTGCTGGTCGCGGACGCCTCCGTGCTCCCCAGCTGCCCGCAGGTGAACCCCCAGCTGAGCATCATGGCGGCGGCCCTGGCCATCGCGGAGGCACATCCTGGTGCATGAGAATTGACGTGCGGTCCCTGTCCTGTCGGCGCCCGCTCGTTCGTCGTGAGGGTGAACAGCCATGACGGCCAAGGAGGACACCATGAAGTACGTACTGCTGCTCACCCGCGGCGCCTGGCAGGAGGAGGGCTCCGACCAGGAGCGCGGCGAGGTCTTCGGCCGGATCGGGGAGTGGTTCGGCAAGCACCGCGCCGACGGGACGATCGTCGAGGCCAACCAGCTCCGCGAACCCGGCACGGCGACGACGGTGGTGGTCGAGCACGGCCGCTCCACCATGATCGACCGCCCGCTCCTGGAGGCGAAGGAGGCCATCGGCGGCTACGCGATCGTCGACGTCCCCGACCTGGACGCCGCCCTCGAACTGGCGGCGAGCTTCCCCGTGCCCGACGGCAAGGTGGAGGTGCGTCCGGTTGTCGAACGCTGACCCGGGCGGCGCCCGGGCCACCCGGTCGCTGATCGAACGGGTCTTCCGCGAGGAGGCGGGCCGGCTGACCGCCAGCCTGGTCCGCCTCCTGGGCGACTTCGACCTGGCCGAGGAAATGGTCAGCGAGGCCGTCGAGGAGGCGCTGCGGCGCTGGCCGTCCACCGGCCCGCCCAGGCGGCCCGGGGCCTGGCTGCTGACCTGCGCCCGCAACAGGGCCCTCGACCGCATCCGCCGCGAGGCCCGCTTCCGCGACCGGCTCCCGCAGCTCGCGGCCCGCATCGAGGCCCTGCCCGACTCGGCCGAGCGGGAGCCCGACGACCGTCTGCGGCTCATCTTCACCTGCTGCCACCCGGCACTCGACCCCGACGCCCAGGTCGCGCTCACCCTGCGCGCCGTCGTCGGGCTGACCACCGCCGAGATCGCCCGGGCGTTCCTGGTGCCCGAGGCCACCCTCGCCAAGCGGGTGACCCGCGCCAAGCGGAAGATCGCGACCGCCGGGATCCCCTACCGCGCGCCCGAGCCCGAGGAGCGCGCCGAGCGGCTGCCCCAGGTGATGCGGGTGGTGTACCTCGTCTTCAACGAGGGCTGCTTCACCACCGGGGGAGACCTGGGCGTACGGCGCGAGCTGGTCGACGACGCCGAATGGCTCGCCGCCCTGCTGGCCGGCTCGCTGCCCCGGGAGCCGGAGCCCCTCGGCCTGCTCGCCCTCATCCGCCTGCACGCCGCCCGCTGGCCCGCGCGCCTGGACGCCGGCGGGCGCCTGGTACCGCTCGCCGACCAGGACCGCACGCGGTGGGACGCACGGCGGATCCGCGGCGCGACCGCCCTGATCGAACGCGCCGCCGCGCTCGGCGCTCCGGGCCCGTATCTGATCGAGGCCGCCATCGCCGCGGTGCACTGCGAGGCACCGAGCTGGAAGGAGACCGACTGGCCCCAGCTCGGCCGGCTCTACGACCTGCTGCTGGCCGTCGACCCCTCGCCCGTCGTACGCCTCAACCGGGCCGTCGTGGTCAGCCACACCGAGGGTCCGGCCGCCGCCCTCGCCCAGGTCGACGCCCTCGCGGACCGGCTCGGCCGGTACCACCTGTTCCACGCCACCCGCGCCGCGCTGCTGCGCGACCTCGGCCGCGACGAGGAGGCCGCCGAGGCCGACCGTCGGGCCCTGAGCCACACCGCCAACCCCGCCGAGCGCTCCCTGCTCACCGCCCGGCTCCGTAACGGCCGGGCCGACGCCTGAACAGGCCGCTCAGCCACCGACGCCCTGACGGGGAGGTCCCGCCCTCGTGTGCGGCGGCCTCCGGAATATCCGGGGTCCGGTACCGGTTGCAAGAGCTGTCATTGGCATGCCTGGATCAACGCCGAAGTCCGCGGGCTCGGTGACCGGGCGGAAAGGGAACACATGGCACGCAGCACCGCGCGTCCCGTCGTCAGGCTGAAGTCGACGGCCGGGACCGGCGTCACCTACGTGACGCGCAAGAGCCGCCTCAACGACCCCGACCGGCTCGTCCTGCGCAAGTACGACCCGGTGGCCGGGGAGCACGTCCTCTTCCGCGAGGAGCGGTAACACCCGGCCCGCCCGTGCGACGGGCGGCCGGCACGATCAGAAGGGAAACACAGCCGTGAAGGTGCGCAAGTCCCTGCGCGCGCTCAAGGCCAAGCCGGGAGCGCAGGTGGTACGACGGCGAGGCGTGACCTTCGTCGTCAACAAGAAGAACCCCCGCTTCAAGGCCCGCCAGGGCTGAGGGCGTCGAGCCCAGCACGCTCGGCCCGGTTCCGCGCTCAGCGGCGCCGGGCCGGCCCGTGTCAGCGGTCGCCGATCGCCGGAGCGTGGCCGCCGACCTGCTGTGACGTCCCCCACCCACCCTTGCCGCAGCGGGGAGAACGTACCTACGTTCGGTGGTATGTCCCCCCATGACCCGTCCGTTCCCAGCGAGCCGGTCGACTTCTCCGTCGACCTCACCGGCCACGAAATGCTCCGGCGAGCCCACGTCATGGACGCCGTCGGCCCCGAGTGGGACCCCGTCAAGGCAATGCGCGACGAGGAGGAGGCGTACGACGCCCTCTACTCCGGCCTCGACGAGAACCAGCAGCGCATCTACGACGAACTGGTCGCCGCCGGAGTCCTCCCCGAGCGCGGAGACGGCCGTGCTGCCGCTTGATCCGCAGGCGGACATCGGGCGCCGCGCCTGGGTGACCTGCCCGAACTGCGCGGACCACCGCGGATGCGCCACGTGCGAGCAGGGGCGCAGGTGCCTGCGGCACTGGCGCTACCTGCTGTCGAACACCGGCAGCATGCTCCACCTCCAGTGCCCGACGTGCACCCACGTCTGGGACCACGAGACCGGTTTCGGCGCCACCGGGGCCTACCGGAACCGTTCCGACGGCGACAGGTGACACCGGCGCTCAGGAGGGTCGTCCCCTGACGCCGTGAGCAAGGCCGCCGCCGGCTCCGGACCCGTCTCACCGCCCGGAGACGCCCCGTACCGCGCTCTCGGTGAGGGTGGTGGCGGTGTGCACGGCGCTGGCTACGGCCTCCCGCGGGCCGAGCCCGCACAGATCGGTGAGGGTGAACAGCGCCTCGGCGCTCACGACCACCGCGAGATCCCGCTTGAGCTGGGCGAATCCCTCCGGGTCCATGGCTCCGAGCGTGCCCTCCAGGGGCAGCAGGGCGTGGTCGATCAGGCCGAAGCGGATGCCGGGGCGCGCCTTCGCGCTGTCCGGCCTGGCGATCGTGGCCGCCATCATCGCCCGTACCGCCCCCTCGCGGGCGAGTATCCCCCGCAGCAGGAAGTCGCAGGCGAAGGCGACGCGCTTGACCGGGTCGGCGCAGTCCCCGAGGGGCTCGAACGCCTCGGCCGGTGAGGGCCACACGCCGGCCAGGGCCTCGCTGATCAGCGAGGGCAGATCGGGGAAGTACCGGTACGCCGTCGCCTCGGAGACCAGGGCCGCCCGGGCGACCGCGGGCATGGTCACCTCGGCGCCCGTCCCGATGAGTTCGCGAGCCGCCGCCACGATCGCCGTGCGCGTGCGCTGCTTCTGGTTGGTGCGACCCGTTCCTGACTGCGCCGTCATGACGACAACCCCTCCTCCTGCTGACCCTCTCCATCCTAACTCTCGACTCTCGTCATGAGAGTTCACTTGCATAAAGCGGTTCCGCTCTCCTATCTTCATGAGAGTCAACTCTCATGAAGCGTCCCAGGAGGCAGCGATGACCGACGTTTCCCTGGTCGGACCCGAGGACGGCGAGACCATCCGGCTGGGCTCCACGCGGATGCGCATCCTCGAGGACGGCAGCACCACCGGACACCGCCTCGGGATCGGCGAGATCACCCTCGCCCCGCACACGGAGGGCCCGCCGCAGCACCGCCACGCCCAGCACGACGAGGGCTTCTACGTCGTCTCCGGCACGGTGCACTTCACGATCGGCGATACCACCCACGCGGCCCCGGCCGGCACCCTCGCGATGGTCCCGCCCGGAGCACCGCACACCTTCGCCAACCGCGGTGACACCCCCGCGGTCATGATCAACACGTTCACGCCGGACCTGTACGTGCAGTACTTCCGCGACCTGCGGGACATGATCGCCGCGGGCCACGAACTCACCCCTGAGTCGACCGTCGCGGTGATGAGCCGTTACGCCACCACCCCCGCCACCGACTTCGCCTGACGCCGGCCCGTCCGAAGGAGCCTCGTATGACCAGCGGTACCCAGACCCACACCATCACCCTCGACCAGGGCAGCGTCGACGTCACCGTCGAGATCCACGGCGGGCAGGGGCGGACCTTTCTGCTGCTGCACGGCGGGGGCGGTCCGCAGACCGTCACCCCGTTCGCGGGCCTGCTCGCCGGCCAGCGGCCCGCCAGGGTGTTCACCCCCGTCCATCCCGGCTTCGGCGGCACCGCCCGGCCCGACTGGCTGAGCGACATCCGGACCCTCGCCCAGGTGTACGCGCACCTGCTCGACCGACTCGACCTGCGGGACGTCACCGTCGTCGGCAACTCCATCGGCGGCTGGATCGCCGCCGAACTGGCGGTGCTCGGCGGCGACCGGATCAGCGGCGTCCTGCTCGTCAACGCGGCCGGCATCGACGTCCCCGGCCATCCCATCGCCGACGTCTTCGCCCTGACTCCCGTCGAGCTCTCGCGCCTCTCCTTCCACGATCCCTCGAAGTTCCGCCTCGATCCCAGCACGCTCACCGAGGAGCAGCGCGCGGTCGCGGCCGCCAACCGCGTGGCGCTGCAGGTCTATTCCGGCCCGCACGCCATGGCCGACCCCACCCTGAGCGACCGCCTGGCCAAGGTCGCCCGCCCCACCCTCGTCGCCTGGGGCGAGAGCGACCGGGTCATCGACGCCGACTACGGACGGGCCTACGCGGCCGCCGTCCCCGGCGCCGAGTTCCGCCTTCTGCCCGGCACCGGGCACATGCCGCAGACCGAGACGCCCGAGCAGTTCCTCCCGGTCGTCTGGGACTTCGCCACCGCTCACGTCGTCGAACGCCCGCGACGGTGACGCACGGCCGGGCCGGCCGCGCGCGGTCCGGCCGTCGGGCGGACTTCAGACCGCGCCGGCGAGGAGGGGGAGGTAGCCGAGGGACTGACCGGTCGACGTCGGGTGGTACGACTCGGTGAGGTCCAACCAGTCGATGCTGCGCAGCCAGGGGCTGGCCGAGCAGATCTCATGCCCGGTGAAGACAGTCCGGGCGTCGGCGAACGTGAAGCCGTTGCCGGTGGCGCGTGCGGCGATCACCTCGTTGAGGCGATCGATGGCCGAGTTGAGCGCCGCCCGCTCCGTGTCATGGAGACCGCCGGTACAGGTGCCGGGGCGCTGGTAGAAGTGCGGATAGCCGAGCACCACGACATGGGCGGCCGGTGCCCTGGTTCGGATGGCCGAGTAGAGCCGGTCGAGATCGCCCGGGAGGGTCCCGTCGATGTAGGAGCGCGCGCCGGTGACGGCGGAGAGGCATGCGGTGGTGCCGGACAGCGCGCAGGTCGCCATGACCTTGGCGTAGCCCGCGTCACTTCCGCCGACGGTGATACTGACCAGGTTGGTACGGCGACTGAGCGAGCTGAGCTGTTTCGACATGACGTCGTCGGTGTGAGCGCCGTTGCAGGCGACGAAGCTGAACGACGTCGCGTGGGCCGTGGCCCACAGGGCGGGGTAGGACCGGCTGCTGCGCATGCAGTCCGCGCCGGAGGAGAGGTAACTGCCGGCCCCGACGCCTGCCGAGTAGGAGTCACCGAGGGCCACGTAGTCCAGTGCTGCCATTCTCGGTGCCGCGGGCGCCGTCGCGGGACCGGTGAGGATGCAGGCGACCGCGAGGAGGAGGGCGGACGCACACGACTCTATTCGGAACCGTCTCATACCTCTCGTTTATCGCGGCCCCGCCGCCTTCACCCGTCGCGTCAGTGCGTTCGGTTGACAAACCCCGGCGCCGATGCGGCCGTGCGGGTGCCCCGTACCGCAGGACACAACGACCGGCGTTGACCTGCATTCCTTACGGCAGAGTTCACCCGATGAGCCGTCACCCGACCGGCCGTACCCGACGGCGGGACACCTCGCTGAGGGAACCCCGGTCGCTCCGTTCAGGCGGCGTCGTCGGCCAGCGCCTGGAGAACGGCCACCGCCCGCTCGGCGTGCTCGTGGGGCACGAAGAGGTGGTCGTGGTGGAAGCCGGCGACGACGTTGCAGCTCAGGCCCGCGTCCGCGAGGGCCTGGGAGACGGCGGCGGTGAGCCCGACCGCGTGCAGCGCGGAGTGGACGCGCAGGGTGATCCACCCGGCCACGTAGTCGTACGCCATCCCCGCCGCGTCCGCGTCGGCCTGGGGCGCCACGACGGTGAGACCCTCCTGCTCGACGACGGTGACCACGGGGGTGACGCCTGAGGGCACGCCGCCTTCGGCCGTGGTGAAGACATAGCGGCCCGGGTTCAGTTCCGGGCGCATGGTCTGGAGCAGTCTGCGCAGATCGGTCTCACCAGTCATCCACCCCACGGTACGGGCCGTTCGGCCTGCGGAGCCGCATCCCCGCGATCACGGTCGTGGCGTCGGCCGGAGTGTCCCCGGGGCCGCACGGTCACCTGGGCGCGCGGGGCGCGGTTCGCCGGTGGATGGTGCCGCCCGGGCCGTACCAGCCCGCCTTCTTCCGGACGGTCGGGCTCGGGTCCTGGGCCTGCGAGGTCTGCAGGGCGGTACGGGCACGGGCCTCGGTGTGGACGAACTTGCCGACCAGTTCGACGGCCATCGCGCGGACGTGCGGGTCCGGGTCGAGGGCCAGGTGCCGCAGCGCGGGTTCGAGAACCCGGTCCGCTCCCGGGGCGCAGGTGTCCCCCTTGCACCGGTCGCACGCGAGGGCGTGGAACGCGGCGATCCTGACCCGGGGGTCGGGATCGGCGGTCATGGCGATGAGATCGGTCATGGAGTCGGTGTCGACCAGGTGGTCGAGGAGCCGGCAACAGCCCTCACGGACCGCCGGGTTCTCGTGCCGGAGGCCGGCGCGGACGGCGTCCAGCGCTCCGTCCTCCCGGCGCAGCAGCGCGCGGTAGGCCGCGGCGGCGCGCTGCGGGTCGCCCAGGCATGAGACGAGGGCGTCGTTGTCGGTCCTGACGAATCCGAGCATGAGACCAGTCTCGAACCGAACGGTGAGCCCCCGCAAAGGAATTCCGGGCTCTGCCGGGCCTGGCTGCGCGGTGCGTCGCGATCCTTCGGCGACATCCTGGAGGCGGCCGCCACGCTGCCCCGGCCCTTCAGCCGGACACGAGGGACGTGGCGGCCGGCGAAGCCTGCGCCCGGAGCCCGCCGGTCCTCGACTCCTCAGGACGCGCACCGGCTCCGGGACGGGCCCAGTCCGTGATCAGTCGCGGCTCCTCGCTTCCGCTTCGGCGATGGCTTCGGCCTCGGTCTCGGCCAGCGCGATGGCCACGCCGAACGCCTGCGCGATGTGACCCGCGGCCGACATGACGCGCGCGGTTCCGACGACGGGAGCGATCGCGATCAGGACGTCCTGGAGGTGCTCCACGGTCAGCTCGGCCTTGAGGGCCGGGTCGACGTGTGCCAGGTAGGAGATCGCCGGGGCGTCCATGGCCACGAGCGCGGCGATGCGGGTCACTATGAGTGTGCGCTCGTCCAGACCGCAGCGTTCGACCGAGTCGATCGTCATGGCGGCGAGCGTGTCGAGGACGGGTGCGTCCGATGTGGTGGCCATGTCGGGACCGCCTTCCGGTGCGTGCGGACTGCCTACGACGCCACCGTAGGAGCCGACCGAGGGCCGCTTGCTCACCCTCCTCGGGTGAGAGCGGCCGGTGACGGGGGCGCGCCCGAAGCGCCACGGGCCTGGCGCGGCCCGCGCCGTCAACCGCATAGGCAACCGCGTTGGCAACGCCCTCCGGGCACCACCGCCGCGTCGCGGATGCGCGTGGCCGGCCGCTACCCGCGCCCGCGCTCCCGAGAGCCCCGGCCACGTCGGCTCACCCCCGGCGGGTGAGGGCGTGCGGGGCCGTCGATGGTGCGATATCGGTGTGAGCGAAAACTCGCGCCACTTGCCCGCCTCGGCGTCGATGGGCGGGGCGGACGCGGACGCCCTCGCGCGGCCGGCGTCTCCAGGTGTCACGCGGCTGGTCGTGGGCCTGGCCGACATGGCCTGGCGGAGCATCTCCGCGGCGCGCCCCGGATACGCGCGGCCACCGGGCCGGCCGGCGCTGCTGCAGGACGCGGTGCTGGGTGTGGCACTGGAGGTCCAGCGGCGGTCCGTGTCGGTGGCCGCGGACGCGGCCGACCGAGCGGGGCGCTTGGCGGGCGCCGCTACCCGGATGCTCGTACCCGAGGCTGTGCGGGGCGCCGTGGAACGCAGCGTCGGGTACTGGGGCGCGCGGGGAGTGGCTGAGCGGGTGTGGGCACGCCAGGAGGCACGGCTCGTGACGCGGGCGCTCATCGGTGCCGTGACGGCGGCGGTCGTGGAGGAGACCGACCTGGATGCCGTGGCCGACCGCCTGGACGTGGACCGCGTGGCGGAGCGTGTCGACCTCGACGCCCTGCTCACCCGCGTGGACCTCGACGCGGTCCTCGCCCGCATCGACCTGGACGCCGTCCTCGCCCAGGTCGACATCGACGGCATCCTCGACCGGGTCAACGTGGACACGCTCCTCGACCGAGTGGACATCGACGGCATCCTGGACCGGGTCGACATTGACGGCATCCTCGATCGGGTCGACGTGGATACGCTCCTTGACCGAGTCAATGTGGACACGCTCCTCGGTCGGGTCGACGTGGACACGCTCCTTGACCGGGTCAACGTGGACATGCTTCTCGACCGGGTCGACGTCGACACCCTCCTGACGCGTATCGACCTCGACGCCGTCATCGCGCGCATCGACGTGAACGCCCTGGTGGACAGGGTGGACGTGGACCGGGTCGCGCGGCGCGTCGACGTCGACGCCGTGCTGGCCCGCGTGGCCCTGGCGACCTACGTGGAAGAGGTCCTGCGGGAGGTGGACGTCGGACGGATCGTCCGCGACACCGGCGACAGCATCACGGCGGAGACGCTGGACGCGTTCCGCGAGCAGAACGCCCGCGCCGACCGGTTCGTGGACCGGATCACCGGCCGGCTGCTGCATCGCGGCGGCCCGAACGGCGGCCCGGCGCCGATCGCCGACCCGCCCGACGGCCCGGGCCACGAACCAGCCGGCACGGCTGAACCGGGACCAGAGGGGGAAGGAGGGGACGGCCCATGACCTCCGTGGCCCGCACCCACGGCCCGGCCGTCGTCCAGGGACTGCCGGCGGGGATCGTCTCGCGCGCGGTCGCCGCCGCCTTCGACGTCCTCGTGGTGCTCGGCACCGTCTCGGTCGTCGATTTCGCCTACGCCGCGCTGCGCTATCTGCTCCTCGGCCCTCCCTTCGCGCTGCCCGACCTGGGCCTCTGGGGTGCCGCGGGGTTCGGCTCCGCCGTCGCGGTCGCCTACCTCGCGTGCAGCTGGGGCACGGCCGGACGCACCCTCGGCGACAACGGCATGGGTCTGCGGGTGACGAGCCGCTCGGGCGCCCGGCTCGGCCCCGTCAGGGCGCTTCTGCGGGCCGTGCTGTACCTCGTCTTCCCGCTCGGCCTGCTGTGGATCCCCGCCAGCCGGCGCCGGGCGTCCGTCCAGGACCTCGTGGTGGGCAGTGCCGTGGTCCACGACTGGTACGGCCGCTCCCGGGACACCGCCCACCATCCTCCGCGCGCCTGAACGACCCGCCCGCAGCGACGCGGGCCTCGCCGGCAGGTCGTACGAACGCGGCGCACGGGCGCCGGTTCCCCTCCGCTCGGGTCCCCGGCTCACGGCCGGGTCAGGCGGTCCCGGCCGTGGGGGAGGGGCGGAAGTAGTGACCCGCGTCCAGGTCGGCGAGGAGGCCGGGCCGGGTCGGCTCCCAGCCGACCAGTTCACGGGTGAGGGCGTGGGACGCGGGGACGTCCATGCCGATGAAGGCACCGAGCCAGCCGAAGTGCTCGGCCGCGGCCTCGACGGCGACGGAGGCCACCGGGACGTCCAGGTGACGGCCGATCACCTCGGCGACGTCACGGATGGCGACGCCCTCCTCGGCGACCCCATGGAGTACGGATCCGGCCGGCGCCTTCTCCACAGCCAGGCGGAACAGCCGCGCCGCGTCGAGACGGTGGACGGCGGGCCAGCGGTTGGTGCCGTCGCCGACGTAGCCGGAGACCCCCTTGGCCCGGGCGACGTCGATCAGCGTGGCCATGAAGCCGTGGTCGCCGTCGCCGTGGCAGGTGGGGGAGAGCCGCACCACGGACGAGCGCACACCGCGGGAGGCGACTTCGAGCACCGCCTGCGCCGTGGCCGCGCGCATCGTGACCGGCGAGTCGTCGACCGTGGGCACGGACCGCTCGGTCGCCACCTGCCCCGGCGCGAAACCGGCGAGCCCGGACGCGAGGACGAACGGGCGGTCGGTGCCGGCGAGTGCCTCGGTGAGGACGTCGACGGCCCTGCGGTCGGCCTCGGCGGCGCTCTGGAAGCTGCCGGAGAACGCGATGTCGTGCTTGAAGGCGAGATGGATCACCCCGTCCGAGGCGGCGGCCGCGGTGCGAAGGGTGTCGAGGTCGTCCAGGGTGCCGCGGACGACCTCCGCACCGGCCTTCTCGAGGGCGGCCGCGGAGCTGTCGGAGCGGGCCAGGCCGACGACCTGATGGCCCGCGTCGATGAGGTCCGGGACGACGGCGGAGCCGATCCAGCCGGAGGCGCCGGTCACGAAGATGCGCATGAGAGATCCTCGAAGTGTTGATGTCAGTTACTGTCATCGACGGTAGCACCTGATGTCAGTAACTGTCATCGCGTAGGATCTGCGCATGGGCAGATGGGAGCCGAACGCGCGGGAGCGCCTGGCGAAAGCGGCGTTGGAGCTGTACGGGGAGCGCGGGTACGAGCAGACCACCGTGGCCGAGATCGCCAAGCGGGCCGGGCTCACGGAGCGGACCTTCTTCCGGCACTACGCCGACAAGCGCGAGGTGCTGTTCGCCGGCTCGGGTGAGCTGGAGCAGCTGCTCGTGCGGGCGGTCGCCGACGCCCCGGAGTCCGCCGCGCCGATCGACGCGCTGGCGGCGGGTCTGGACGCGGTCTGCGAGCTGTTCGCCGACCGGCGCGAGTTCGCCCGGAAGCGGCATGCGGTGATCGCCGCGACGGCGGAACTGCGCGAACGCGAGCTGATCAAGCTCGCCTCGATGGCGGCCGCGCTCGCCGACACCCTGCGCCGGCGCGGCATCGCGGAACCGGCCGCCAGCCTGACCGCCGAGGCGGGCGTCGCCGTCTTCAAGGTCGCCTTCGACCGCTGGATCGCGGCGGACGAACAGCGCCCTATGCCCTTGCTGGTGCGCGAGTCGCTGGCGGAGCTCAAGGCGCTGGCCGCAGGGCGGTGACGGTGCTGGTCGCGAGGCGGTGACGCCGAGCTGTGCTACCGTTTCGGTGTTGCAGTTGTGGTACCCATGAACCTATGTGCGCCTGACGGGAATGTTTCTCCTTCGGGCGCATTATTTGTTTTTCCGGCACCTCCGGATGGGGCCTCTGCCTACAGAAGGAGAAGGTCATGGCACAGGGAACCGTGAAGTGGTTCAACGCCGAAAAGGGTTTCGGCTTCATCCAGCAGGACGGCGGCGGCCCCGACGTCTTCGCCCACTACTCGAACATCGCGACCCAGGGCTTCCGTGAGCTCCAGGAGGGCCAGCGGGTCTCCTTCGACGTCACGCAGGGCCAGAAGGGCCCGCAGGCGGAGAACATCATCCCCGCCTGATCGCCGGACGCGTATCCGCTCACCGGGGTCCGCACCGTCGCGGTGCGGAC
>NZ_JBSGDB010000243.1:0-12845 GCF_053602155.1 Streptomyces sp. NPDC004561 | reverse complement strand
GGGGCTCGCGCCCCGGAACCGGCCCGCCGTCGTCAGCGTCCGCCGGGTCTCACTGGCCGAAGCCGTAGGCGAACAGGTGGTCGGTGCCTGTCGAGCCCGTCACGGGCAGGGTGATCGAGGCGACCTGCTTGGAAGCGTCGAGCGGGATCTTCGTGGCGAAGACGTACGTCTTCACGCCGTCCCGGCCTCCGCTGCCGGTGTTCCGGTAGCCCGTCGTGACGGCCGTGGTGTCACCCGTCATCGGCTTGCTCGAACCGGCGTTGAGCGTCCAGTCCGAGAAGCCGACCGGCGCCTTCGAAGTGGTGCCGTCGGTGTACGTGACGGTCATCGTGCCCGAGACCCCGCTGCCGTCGGTCGGCGCGTTGGTCGCGGAGCCGAGCAGGCCCAGCGACGCGCCCGACGTGCCGGCCGGCATCGGGATGGTCTGGCCGGCCATCTCCAGGTTGTCCAGGTGACCGGACGTCACCGTCGGCCAGGTGTAGGAGACGCCGTCGACCGTGACGGTGGAGCCGCTCGTGACGCCGGCCGCCGACAGGGCGTTCTGCGAGAACGCCCAGCCGCCGTCGTCGAAGCCGCCCGAGAAGCTCGCGCCGTCGGGGTAGATGCCTTCGTTGGTGTCATACGGCCACAGCGCGCCGGCCTTGGCCACGGCCACGCGGAGGGCCGCCCCGCTCAGTGCCGCCCCGGTGCTGTGGTCGGTCAGCGCGAAGGTGACGGGGAACGTTCCCTCGCTCGCGCCCGCCGTCACATGGACCTTCGCCTCGGCGCTGCCGGAGGCGGGCACGTTCACCGACCCGGAGGCGGGGTCGACCGTGACGCCGGAGGCGGCCGTCGCCTTCCAGTCGACGGTGACGTCCTTGCCGCCGAGGTTGGTGAGGTCGAGCGTGGCGTCACCGGACGCGCCCGGCTGGAGCACCAGGCCGTCACTGGTGGGACCGGTCGCGGCAAGGACGTGGTCGCCGCCCGTGGTGTCCGACGGCGGCACCGCCGACGGGTCGGCGGCCCAGGACTTGTCGGGCTGGGTGCCGAGGGTGAAGTCGACCGTGCCCGCGCCCTTGAACTGCTGGTACGTCAGCCAGGAAGCGTTCCACGCCTTGCCCTTGACGTCGAGGGACTGCACGTACGGGGCATCGGGTGCCGCCTGCGGCGCGTTGATCTGGACCGTCTTGCCGCCCGCGAGGGTCACCTTGGCCACCGGGAACGCCGGGCTGCCGAGAGCGAGGGTGTCCGTGCCCGGGGTCTCGGGGTACATGCCCAGCTCGGACCACACGTACCAGGAGCTCATCGCGCCGAGGTCGTCGTTGCCGAACGACCCCACCGGCGCGTTGAAGTACAGGTTCTGCTGGGCCTCGCGGACGGCCTGCTGGGTCTTCCACGGCTGGCCCGTGTAGTCGTACTCCCAGGGGATCTCCACGCTGGGCTCGTTGCTCAGGTTGGCGTTGGTGTTGCCGGGGTCGGTGATGTTGTCGAGCAGGCTGTCCAGGAAGGCCGAGTACGGCTTGTCGCCGCCGCGCGCCTGGATGAGCTGCCGCAGGTTGAAGGGGACCATCGGCGTGTACTGGGCCGACGTGCCCTCCACGAAGCCGTTGGAGGTACCAGGGGTGAAGCCGCCCGCGAACTGGCCGTCCTTGTCCTTCGCCTGCATGTAACCCGTCTGCGGGTTGAAGACGTTCATCCAGTCCTGGGCACGGGTGGCGAACTTCTCGTAGACGGCCGTGCTGCCCAGCGACTTCGCGAAGGCGGCGAGGGCGTAGTCCGCGGAGTCGTACTCGAGCTGCGTGGAGACGGGGCCGTAGAAGTTGCAGCAGTTGTAGTCGTTCTCGTCCAGCGGGAGGTAGCCCTTGGCGTCCCGTACCGACTCGCCCGGGCGGTCGTTGTTCGGGGCGGTGGCCTCGTGCTGGAGGGCGGCGAGGGCCTTGCCGGTGTCGAAGCTCCGGGCGCCGAAGGCGTACGAGTCGGCGATGATGCCGGCCGCCGGGTCACCGACCATGACGTAGCTCTCGCCGTTGTTCGAAGCCCACTTGGGCAGCAGACCCGTCTGGTCGTAGCCGTTGAGCATCGACGTGACGACGTCGCTGGTGACCTTGGGCTCGACCATCGCCATCAGCTGGGTCTGGGAGCGGTAGGTGTCCCAGCCCGAGTAGTTGGCGTACTGCGCCCGCTGACCGCCGGCCAGCTTGTGGATCTGGTTGTCCATGCCCATGTACTGGCCGTTGTCGTCCGAGAAGACGTTCGGGTGCAGCAGCGCGTGGTAGAGGGCGGTGTAGAACTGCGTCTGCTGGTCCGCGGAGCCGCCACCGATCCGGACCTTGTTCAGCACCGCGTTCCAGGCGTCGTGGTTCGCCTGCTGGACGGCGCCGAAGTCCCAGTTCCCGATCTCGGTCGTGAGGTTGTCCGCCGCGTTGGCGTCACTGGTGTAGGAGATGCCGACCTTTGCCCTCACCGTCGGGTTGGCGGAGGTGTCGAAGGTCAGGTACATACCGTTCGCGCCCGTCGTGGGCGGCTGGGCGGACGTGCCCGCGGCGGTCTTGCCCGCGGCCGATGTCCGGGGTGCCGCGTCGGCGCTCGGGGCCGGTGACGGCGTGCCCGAGGACTTGCCGGCGCTGCCGTGGACGGTCGGGGACGGGGCCGCGGGAACGGTGAAGTGCCTTTCCTTCAGCGGCTTCGAGGGGTGTGTCTGGAGGTTCTGCTGGGCCCTGCCCGCCTTCAGCGACTTCGCGTCGGGGTTGATGGTGCTGCCGACCCAGGTGCCGCTGCCGGTGAACGGCTGGTCGAACTTGATGTCGAAGTGCAGGGTGTAGCGGTTGCCGGCGCCGCAGAAGTGACCGCTGTCGATCGAGCCGCTGATCTCCTTCTTGTTCACCACCTGGACGCGGGTGCCGTCCACCCGGGTGGCGCCGCCGCTGAGCTTGAACAGCAGGTTCGCCTGGCTGCCCGTGGGGAAGGTGAAGGTGCCGAGGCCCGCGCGGGTGGTGTCGGTCAGCCGGGTCGTGACCCCGCTCGCGTCGGTGACCTTGTAGGACCCGATGCCGGTCTGCTCGTCGTCGTGGCTGAAGCCGACGGACGCGCTGCCGAGGTTGCCCGACAGAGCGCCGGTCACCGGCAGGACGGGCAGGTCGCCGGCGACGCCGCAGCCGGGTCCCGAGACGTGGGTGAGGCTGAAGCCCGAGATCTTCTTGTCGTTGTACTCGTAGCCGCCGCCTGAGGGGCGGTCGGGCGTCGTGTCGGGACCCCACTGCAGCATGCCGGCCGGCATGTCGGGGCCGGGGAAGGTGTCCACCTCTCCGGACGTGCCGATGAGGGGGTTGACGAGGGACGCGGGGTCGTCCACCAGGGCCGGTCGCGCGGCGCTCGCGGCATAGGCGTCCCCGATCGCCGGGAGCGGGAGTGCCACGAGGCCCAACACGGAGATCACTGCCAGGCGTTGGCGGAGTCTTTCTCGGTTACGTGGCGCAGCTGAACGTCGGGGTCTGACCATCGGTTGCCTCCGCAGCGGTTCGTGCTTCGCACAGGTGCTGACGTGCCGAAGGACGCGGACGTCAGTGACGGACAACGTTGTCGACCGCTCCGGGTGGCGGCCTGACAACGTTGCCATACACGAGTGTCGAGTGAAACGCGTGGGCCGACGGCATGTCAACGAGGCCAACAGCACTTTCTGAGCGCGAAGTTCGCGGTCCGCGTCTTTCGGCCCCGCGCCGCCGCGGCCGGCCGGCGGTCCCGGACGCCTGGCGGACGAGGGGTCAGCCCCGGGCCGTACCCCACGCGGGACTCTTCGGCCGAGGAAGAAGAACGGCCCATTTCAGCACCCCGGCGAGTCGGTCGGCGGGGCGGAGGGGACGGCGCCCTTGAGCCGCCGCGTACGGCACTCTTCCGCCACCACGCCGACACCGTCGAGGAGCCCTCGAACGCTCAACGGCGCATGGACGACCGACTCGTTGAGGACGGCTCCCGCATCGCGAAAGCGACGGGCAACGATACGGGTCCGCGGGTCACGGGTTTGAGGTGGCCCACGGTCACGCCCCGGCGGCGGGCTCGGGGCGGACGCCGCGCCGCTCGCCGGTGATCCGGGTGGACGGGAGCCGTCCGGCCTTGGACGTGCCGGTGAGGGTGTCCCCGTCGAGCGTCACGTCGAAGGCAAGGTTGAGCCGCATGGGCTTGCTGATGGCCTGCCTCCAGGCCAGCCGGTCGCCGTCGAGGACGACGTCGGTCAGCGGAACCTCCTCGCCCGACCCCTGGGCGGTACCGGTCAGGACACCGTCCCGCCGGTGGAGTTCGATCACGGCCTTCATCCGGCCGATCGGGGTGGACATGGTCAGATCCCAGGTGCCTTCGGCGGACAGCATGGTGGGGTACTTCCTCACGGTGTGCGGGGAGCAGAGCGGGGGCGGGGTCAGAAGGAGGCGGGCACCGGTCCCTGGGCGCGCCAGACGACACCGCGCCGCTCATGGGCGAACAGCTGCTCGACGGCGTGTGCGACGCGGGGACCCACCTCGCGTTCCAGCAGGTACAGGCCGAGGTCGAGTCCGGAGGTGACGCCGCCGCCGGTGACCAGGTCACCGTCGTCGACGACCCGGGCGTCGACCACATGGGCGCCCGTGGCGTCCAGCAGGTCCAGACCCATGTGGTGGGTGGTGGCATGACGGCCCTCCAGCAGGCCTGCCATGGCCAGGACCAGCGAGCCGCCGCACACGGTGGCCACCGTGACGTCCGGCTCTTCCATCGCCGCCTTCAACAGCGCCGGCAGCTCAGTGGTCAGGGTGCGGCCGAGGAGTACGGGGATGAGCTCGTCCTCGCCCTCCTCGACGGCCCTCCGGTCCTCGCCGGGTTCCTCGCCCGGTTCGCCGACGCGGCCCGAGGCGCCGGGCACCAGGACGCAGCCCGGGCGTTCGGGGTCCAGGGTGGCCGTGGCTCGCAGCGCCAGCCCTCCCGTGCCGCTGACCACCTCACGGGGGCCCTCGGCCGAGACCAGTTCCACACTCACCGCGCCGTCGGAGGCGACTCCGCCCGCGTACAGCACCTCGTAGGGGGCGATGACGTCGAGCGGGTCGAAGCCGTCGAACAAGACGATCTGAACGTGCATTTCGCTTCCTCGGGAATCACGTCGAAACCGGCCCGGACCCGGGCTGCGGACATCCCCGACGCTATGCGGCCTCCGGCACACCTCCCAGCGGCGTCATTGCCGAAATGCCACGGATAATCGCCAGTGAGGCCATGCCTGACCGAGGTGTGACACCCCTGGAATCACGCGACCGAGGTGTTCACTCCGTGACGAAGTCGGCCATCATGGCCATGTCCTCGTGCTCAAGGTTGTGGCAGTGCAGCATGAACCGGCCCGGGTAGTCGGTGAAACGGGTGGCAATCTCCACGGACTCGGCGGGACGCAGGTCCACCGTGTCCTTCCAGCCGGCGTCGTACGGGCCGGGCGAGCGGCCGTTGCGGGCCGTCACCTGGAAGTGGTCGAGGTGGAGATGGACCGGGTGATGGAAGTCGGTGACGAATCGCCATAGCTCGGTGGTGCCGAGCCGGACGACGGCCAGGGGCCTGCCGGGCTCGTAGGGACGGCCGTTGATGGTCCAGCCGGTGGATCCGGCCCGGCGCTGGAAGTGGAACGTACGGGTCGCCGCGGCCCGCTCGGGCCGCGGCGCGGGTATCGTGGACAGCCGATCCGGTATGCGCGTGTCCTCGGCCGGCGGCCGGGCCGTGGAGACGTCGAAACGCATGACGTGCGCCGTGCCGCCGCTGCCCAGCCGGTTCACCAGGCGCACGCGGGTGCCGGGCCGGTAGCGGGAGAAGTCGACGATGACGTCGAAGCGTTCGGCCGGGGCGATGTCCAGGTCGTCGTGCGCGAGCGGCCTCTCCAGCAGGCCGCCGTCGCCGCCGATCTGCACCAGACCGCCCCCGCCCGGCGGCGGTGGCTCGAGTGCCAGCCGGTAGCGGCGGGCGTTGGAGGCGTTGAGCAGGCGAAGCCGGTAGCGCAGCCGCTGTGTCTCCAGAGCCGGCCAGGGAGCCCCGTTGACGAGGACGACGTCGCCGAGGACACCGTCCATGTACGGGCCGGTGACACCGGGTTCGCGCTGCGCGGCGTCCAGGGCGGGGTACCGGAAGGATCCGTCCGCGCCGAAGGCCCGGTCGGTGATCATCAGGGGGATGTCCCGTTCGCCGCGGGGCAGGGGCAGCGTCTCCTCCTCGTCGTCGTGGACGAGGTGGAAACCCGCGAGACCGTGCCAGACGTTCGATCCCGTGAAGCCCATGCGGTGGTCGTGGTACCAGAGAGTGGCGGCCCGCTGCCGCATCGGATACGTGTACGTCCGCTCGCCCGCGGCCTCGTCCCGCGGATCGGCCGTCCCGGACATGCCCGGCATCCCCGCCATGCGGTCGGCGTACGAGTCGCCGCCGCCGCGCGGCAGGATCAGCGCGGTCGGATAGCCGTCGCTGCCCGCGGGCGTGTGCCCTCCGTGCAGATGGACCACGGTCGGATGTGGCAGTTCGTTGCGGTGCCGTACGACCGTCCTGCGGCCCGAACGGGACACCAGGGTCGGGCCGGGGAAGGTGCCGCCGTAGGTCCAGGCGGGGGTCTCCAGCCCGGGAAGGATCCGGAGACGTGCCGACTGCTGGACGATCTCGTACACGTCCGTCGTACCGCTGGAGCGCACGGGCGCGAGCACCCTCGGGACCGGAAGCGGCACGGCGTACGGCCGCGGCAAGGGGACCCGGCTGCGCAGCAGAAGCCCCGGCTGACCCGGCGTCAGGGACCCTCCGGCCACGGCCCATCCGGTCGCGGCGAGCGCGCCCCCGCCGAGGGCGGCGGCGGCGAGCAGACGACGTCTGGCGATGCCCCCGCTCATGCGCGCTCCTCGACGACACGGTCCGGGGCTGCCGCCGGGACCTGCTCGTCCGGGTCTGCCGCCGGGCGCCAGGCCCAGACGAGCATGAAGAAGGTGCAGGCGATGATCGCCACACCCAGCGGGACGTGCACGGCGAGCACCCGGGTGTACCCCATGGCGATCTGCCCCGCCTCCGCGCCGAAGAGCCCGACGCCGGCCCAGAGCGGCCAGCCCGGCCCGCCGCCGGGTCGCCACAGCAGCGACGCGGCCACGGTCTGGGCCGCCGCGGTCAGCCCCGTGGCCGTGGCGTTGAGGGCATGCAGGTCGAGGGCTTGGTAGTGACCGGACAGGAAACTGCCGGCCAGAACCGCCTGCCCGAGCGCGAGGACGGCCTCGCAGGTCACCACGACCCGGAAGAGCACGAGCGTCCAGCGACGACGCACAGCAATGATAGGCATGGACGAGATAGTGCCACATGAGACTATCCCGTTGGAACCAATCTCGGCTGCCCTATGCTGGTCGCTGATGAACGCGCCCGACTCCCCTTCCCCCGCGCTGGGCACCGGTCCCGCGCGCATCGGCCCACTGCTGCGCCTCGCGCAACGCCGTGCGGCGCGGGTGTTCACCGAGGCTCTGCGTCCACTGGGCATCGAGGGCCGGCACTACGGCGTCCTGCTCAACCTCGGCACCCACGGACCGCTCAGCCAGCGCCAGCTCATCGATCTCACCGGCAGCGACAAGTCGGCCATGGTGCGCACGGTCGACGACCTCGAAGCCCGCGGCCTGGCCGTACGACGGCCCTCCCCCGCCGACCGGCGCGCGTACGCGGTGGAGATGACCGACAAGGGCAGGGCGGTGTTCGCCGACGCGTCACGGATCAGCGACGAGGTGGGCGCCCGGCTCCTCGACCGCATGACGGAGGACGACCAAGAGCTGCTGTGCACGCTCCTGGAACGCTTCACCGCGATCAGGGCAGAGCACCCTACTGAAGGATGAACCGGCTCTGGGCGCGGAGCTCCTCGACGAGCGCGGCGGGGGCCTTGTGCGGCGAACCCGCGTCGTACGGCGGCCGGGGGTCGTACTCGGTCCCCAACTGAACCAGCTGCGCGTACTCGTCGCCGGCGACCCTGCCGACCAGGGTGAGGCCCATGTCGATTCCGGAGGAGACCCCGGCCGCGGTGATGAACTTGCCGTCGGTGACGACGCGTTCGCCGGTCGGCTCGGCGCCGAACTCGGCAAGGGTGCCGAGTGCCAGCCAGTGCGAGGTGGCCCGGCGGCCTTCGAGCAGGCCGGCCGCCGCGAGCAGGAGCGATCCCGTGCACACCGAAGTCGTCCAGGTACTGGTGGCGTCGGCGGTGCGCAGCCAGTCGAGCAGTGTCTCGTTCTCCATCTGGGCGGACTGACCCGGGCCGCCGGGCACCAGCACGATGTCGGGGTGCGGCACCTCCTCAAGTGCCTTGTCCGCGACGAGCGCGAGGTCGCCGCGGTCGTTGCGTACGGGACCCGGCCGCTGCGCGACGAAGACCGTCTCGGCGTCGGGCACGCGGCAGAGCATCTCGTACGGACCGACCGCGTCCAGTGCGGTGAAGCGGTCGAAGAGGACAATCGCGATCTGCATGATCGGCCTTTCAGTGGGCGAGTCCGGAGGGTGAGTAAGGGCGGAAGCGGCGGCGGTATTCGGCCGGAGCGGTGCCCAGGGCCTTCACGAAGGCGCGGCGCATCGCCTCGGGGGTGCCATAGCCGCAGGTGCGGGAGATCTCCCCGACGCCGTCGGCCGTGTCTTCGAGGAGCCGCCGCGCGTGCTCCAGGCGGACCCGCTCGACGTACCTGCCCGGTGTCGTCCCGGTCTCCGACTGGAAGGCGCGGGCGAAGTGCCGGGGCGAGAGACCGGCGCGCCCCGCGAGGCTCTCGACGGACAGATCCGCGTCCGGGTGCTCGGTTATCCACTGCTGGATCTCGCGCAGGGGTTCGCGCCGGGCGGTCTGGGCGGCGAGCTGGGCGCTGAACTGGGCCTGGTTGCCCGGGCGTCGGAGAAAGACGACGAGATGGCGCGCTACGGCGAGCGCGGCCTCCCTGCCGTGGTCCTCCTCGACCAGGGCGAGCGCGAGATCGATGCCCGAGGTGACTCCGGCGGAGGTGGCGATGGCTCCGTCGCGTACGAAGATCGGATCCGGGTCGACGTCCACGTCCGGGTACGTTCTGGCCAGGTGGTCGCAGAGCGACCAGTGTGTCGTCGCCCGACGGCCGTCGAGCAGCCCGGCCCCGGCCAGCAGCAGCGCGCCGCTGCACACGGACACGATGCGCTCGGCGTGCCCGGCGTGCTCCCGCAACCAGTCGATCAGACCGGGAGCGGGGTCCCGGGTGCCCTCGCCACCCGGGACGAGCAGGGTGTGCGGCGTCCCGGCTTCGGGCAGTGCGCGGTCCGGGACGAGGGTGAGCCCGCTCGAGGTACGGACGGGGGCGCCGTCGAGCGAGGCGGTGCGGATCTCGTACGGATCGCCGCTGTGGCGCCCCGCCCCCGTGAACACTTCCACTGGGCCCGTCACATCCAGGCTCTGCACGCCGTCGAAGACGACGACCAGCACGGACCGCTGTGTCATGGCATCCATCCTTCGCGCCGGCCACGATGGCCGCAATGACGAATACCCCACCATTCCTGCCATCCCGGGCTCGACCCCCCGGACTGTCCCCGATCGAGGTGAACCCCGACCGGCCGCGGGCCGTACCCGTTTACACGGCGGAGGGTCTGCCGGTACGACTCGTGAAGCGGTGACGCCCGGCCTGCGGCACCGCGGGGCGGATGATGGCGCGCGCACTCCTGACACGTGAGGCTCCCGTCGAGGAGCCCGTACGGCCGGACGGCAGGGTGCGCCGGCACCGGCGGTGGCTGGTCCCGGCGCTCGTGGTGCTGCTCCTGGCCCAGATGGCGGCGGCGATGGTGACGACGGCGCTCCGGCAGACGCCGACCATCGACGAACCGGTGTACGTGGCGACGGCCACCGACTATCTGCACGAGCACCGCATCCGCTACAACCCCGAGCATCCGCCGCTGGGCAAGCTGCTGATCGAGGCCGGTGTGGCGGTGGCGGACCCGCGCTACGACGCCTCGTCCACGGGGACCCAGGGCGACGTGGGCCGCCGTCTGCTGTACGAGTCGGGCAACGACCCCTGGCGGCTGATGCTGTGGGCACGGCTGCCGGTGATCGCGTTGACGCTGCTGTTCGGGCTGGTCGCGTTCGCGTTCGCCCGCGAGGTGGCCGGGACGCCGGGCGGGCTGGTGGCCCTCGCCTTGTACGCCTTCTCCCCCGACCTGATCGCACACGGCTCGCTGGCCACGCTGGACGTGCCCGTCACCGGGTTCGTGCTGACCTCGGCCTGGTTGGTGTGGCGGGCGCGCCGGCGGCCGATGCCGTACCTGCCCCTCGCGGGTGCGGCCCTGGGCGCGGCCGTCGCGACCAAGATGAGCGCGCTGCCCGCCGTACCGGTCCTGATGGCACTGGCCGGTCTGTCGGTCGTGGCGGCCGCGCGTCGGGAACCGTCGGCGGATACCGCGCGGGCGGACGGCGGCCGGCGCTGGAAGGTGCTGACGGAGCGGGCGGACGTGGATTCCGGCCGGTGGCGAAGGGCGCTGTCGGCGGTCGCGGGCACGGGTGCGGGTGCGGGCCGGCGCCGCGAGGTGCCGCCGGGGAGCGCGGATGCCGGTCGGCGGCTCGTGATGTCGGCGGTCGTGGGCGCGCTGGTCGTGGTGGTCGCGGCCGTCGCCGTCGTGTGGGTGACGTATCTGGTGGTGGATCCGCGGCTGCGGTTCGACCCCGCCGAGCCCGTCCCCGCCGTGCACGGGCTGCGGGGGCGGCTGGTGGACCTGTTGCCGCTGCCCCCGGCGTACCGGGCCGGGATGCGGGTGCAGTTCGGGCTGGAGAACCAGCCGTGGCAGGGCTTTCTGTTCGGGCGTGTGTACACCGGCTCGCTCTGGTACTACCTGCCGGTCGCGCTGCTGGTGAAGACCCCGCTCGGGCTGCTGGCACTGGGTGCAGCCGGCGCCGTGGCGGCCGTGGCGCTGCGGCGGCTGCGGCCGGCGGCGCCGTATCTGCTGCTGCCGCCCGGGGTGCTGCTGGCGGCGGCGATGACGGGGTCGAGGGACTTCGGGACGCGGTACGCGCTGTTCGTGCCGATGTTCCTCGCGGTGCTGGCGGCCGCCGTGCCGGGGCTCGGGCGGCGCCGGGCGTCCTGGGCGACGGCCGCGCTGGTGCTGTTCGTGGCGGTGAGTTCGCTGCGGACGTTCCCGTACTACCTGCCGTACTCCAACGAGGCGTTCGGTGGCCCGGCGAACACCCATCGGCTGCTGCACGACTCCAACGTGGACTGGGGGCAGGACCTGGGCCGGCTGGCCGACCGGCTCCGGCAGCGGTATCCGGGCGAGCGGGTATGGCTGGTGTACAAGGGCAGCGGGGTGCCGTCGTACTACGGGATTCACGCCACCGATCCACGGGGCGTGCCGCCTTCGCGGGTGCACGGGCTGCTGGTGGTGTCGGACTCCGCGGTGGCCAAGGCGCGCGGCACGCTCGCCCGGCTGATCGACAGCAGCCGGCCGATCGGCGAGGTGGGGCACTCGATCACCCTTTACCGGCGGTGAGCACGCTCCTCAACTCGCTGGTCACGGCGGTCGGTGAGCTATGTTGAGTGCTCGTGGCAGACAAAGGAGACGGACCGGTGCCCTCGCCGCAGCAGGCCCGCGCACAGGCATCAGCAATCACCTCGGGCAAGACCGTGCCGGAGGCCGAGGCCGCCCCGACCTCCCGGCTCAGGGAACTGTTCGACGGGCCCCGTCTGTCGCCCGGGCAGCGCCGCATCGCCCAGTACCTGATCGAGCACATCACCGAGGCCGCGTTCCTGTCGATCACCGAGCTGGCGGACCGGGTCGGGGTCAGCCAGCCCTCGGTCACCCGTTTCGCCGCCGCCGTCGGCTTCAGCGGCTATCCCGCGCTGCGGGAGAAGCTCCAGTCGATCGCGCTGAGCACCCTGGCCGGCGGGGCGGCCGAGGAGAACCGTGCCAACGAGCTGCAGGCGGCCGTCGACGCGGAGATCGCGAACCTGGAGAACCTGCGGCGCGACTTCGCCGACCCGGACCGGGTGATCGGCGTCGGCCGCGAGCTGTCGCGCTCCACCCCGCTGACCGTGCTGGGCCTGCGGATCTCGGAGTCGCTGGCCGAGTACTTCGGGTACGCGGCGCGCCGCATCCACCCGGACGTGCGGCTGGTGACCCGGGGCGGCAGCGTCGCCTACGACGCGCTGCTGCAGGCGCGCGAGGCCGGCGGCACCTGGGTGCTGGCGTTCGCCATGCCCCGGCACTCGCAGGAGACGCTCCAGGCGGTCCGGGTGGCACGCGGTGCCGGGCTGAAGGTCGCCCTGGTGACCGACCTCGCCCTGGGGCCGGTGGCCGACGAGGCCGACGTCACCTTCGCCACGGGCACCGGCTCGCGGCTGGTCTTCGACTCCTACGCGGCGGCCGGTGTGATGGCCGCAGCGCTGCTGCAGGCCATGACCGACGCCGATCCGGAGCGCACCCAGGCCCGGCTGGAGAAGTACGAGCAGCTCTCCGACCAGCACCAGTTCTTCCTGAGGGACTGAGCCGCCGGTCCTTCGGCGCGAGCCGGGCGTCTGTGAAGATCCTGCGGTCCGAGATCGCCTGGAGGGGGATCATTCCACCCATATCGCGCATGAATGTTTTCATACGTCTTGCAAACCGGTCGGTATATATAAATACTCTGCTGACGGATCGCGCCCGGCCCACTCCTGGCACGTCCCGCACCCGCGGACTCACCGCTCGCACACCGCCCCGAGAAAGCCGACGGACCGCCCATGCGCACGCAAGCCATTCCGCAGCGCCGGTTCCCTACGGCCGGGGCACCCGAACGAACACCCCAAGCCGCCGGGACTGTGACGCCTCGTCAGTCGAACCACCGCCGCGATGGCCCACCGCGGGTGCCGTCTCCTACCGGCCCGCGGCAGCTGTCTCCGCCG
>NZ_JBSGDB010000242.1:0-12846 GCF_053602155.1 Streptomyces sp. NPDC004561 | reverse complement strand
ATCCCGGCGGCCACGTCCGCCGCCGAGTGGTCGCCCTCCAGCTCACCGGCCGGCACCACGTGCACCAGGCCGCCGTAGTCCAGCTCCACCAGCGATCGCGAACAGCCGGTGCTGCTGCGGCGGCGCGGTGGCCATCGCCGTCACGCCCCAGGCCGCCATGCCCACGCTCGCGCCGGCCGGCGTGTCCCGGGTCAGGGGCAGTGTCACCAGGACGACGGCGAGACCGGCGACCGACGCCACCAGGACCGGCGTCGGCCCCCAGCGGTCGGTGGCCCGCCCGCCGAGCATGGTGCCGCACACCGCGAACACGCACCTTCCGCGTTCCACCCGGAACCGATCCACAGGTCTTGAGCATTGCTCGCATAGGGGCGCGGTCCAGGCGGACCCAGCGCGCGGTCGGACAGCCCCGTTGAGCCTGGGCGTTTCGACGGACGGTTCGCCGGTAGGGGGACGGCGCTCGTGCGACTGCCCCGGACCACTGCACCCAAGGGCGGAAAGCGAGTGCTTTTCTTCACCATCGGCCACCGCTGTGTCATGGCCATACGGCTACGGCCGTCCGCCGGCAGACGCCTCTTCCAGCCGGCGACCGGCATGGTCAGGCGCCGGTCCACGGAGCACGGGCGACCCGTGATCGCGGAGTGGGACAAGGCGCATTAGTCACCGGCGATGAGACACCTTCACGTGCTGCGGCCCGGACCCCCCTCGTGCCCCGGGGCCGCAGTCGTACAGCGCCTCCGCGTGGTCGCCGGAGCCGTAGGCCGCCGGGGGCACGACCGTGCAGTGGTCGACGGTCCAGCGCGTGATCACGGCAGTGGGCGTGGCCGCGTGGCGCAGGCTCCTGTTCGCCTCGGCGCGCTTCAGGACGACGTAGCGCAGCCGGCCGGTGTCGATCAGCTTGCGGAAGCCATCGGACGTCGGATACGGGACCCGGCCGGTGAAGCCGCCCACGGGCAGCACGTGCGCGTCGGCGGAGATGATGTAGGGCGCGGCCTCCCACCAGCCGGGCACTGCGGCCAGGTACTCGGCGCCGCCTTGGTGCGCGGTCAGGTAGGCGAGCAGGTGTTTTCGGGTCGGGCCGAGCTTCGCGAGCGGGTTGCCCACCCGGTGGTTGGTGGGGCCCACGCGGCCCAGCGAGCCGGGCTGGTTGTAGCGCAGGGACAGCGCCGACGCCGACCAGGCGGCGGGTATGAGCAGGACCGCGGCGAGGCCGGCGGCCAGGCCAGCCGTGACGAGGCGCGGCCGTCGGCGGATGCAGGACAGCACCAGGGCGACCGGGCCGAGGGCTGCGGCGGTGGGGGCGGACCAGGGGGAGAAGTCCGGGTACCACAGCGTCAGGGTCACGCACCAGGCGAGGTTCACAGCGATCACGCCGGGCAGCACCCAGGCCCGTCGGCCGCCCTTGCGGCACGCACGCCAGGCCCGCACGGTCCCGGCGCCGCCCATCGCGGCCAGCGCCACGGCGACGACACCCATGTAGTAGGTGTGTCCGGTCACGCTGCCGAAGCTGAACACCAGGAAGAACGTGACCAGCCATGACCCCCACAGCACATAGCCCGCCAGCACCCGGTCCGTACGGGGCGCACGCCGCCGCCACAGCGCCCATGCGCCGCCCGCGACCCCGAGCGCGGCCAGTGGGTACAGCCATCCGGTCTGTGTGGCGATCCCGGGGCTGAACATCTTCCAGACGCTGTCGCCCATGCCGGGCCCGGTGCCGGCCGTCCGCAGGCTCTCGTTGGGGGCGACGCTGCCGGCGGCGGCCGCGTCGAGACCGTGAAAGCGGGTCAGGAAGTTGTAGCCGACGACCAGACCGTACGCCGAGTTGTCCGTGGTGCCGTCGAGGTAGGGGCGGTCGGACGCCGGGGTCAGCGTGGCCACCACCATCCATGACACCGACACGGAGAACGCCACCGCGCCGGCCAGCGCGACGTGCACGAGCCGACGGCGCAGGGCCGTGGGCGCGGCGACGAGGTAGGTGACGGCGAGCGCGGGCAGCACCGCCCAGGCCTCCAGCATTTTGCACTGGAAGGCCACGCCCACCCACACGCCCGCGAGCAGCAGCCAGCGTCCCCGGCCCCGCTCGGTCGCCCGCTGGGTGGCAACGGCGGCCATAAGCAGCAGCAGGACGAAGGGCGAGTCCTCCGTGACGGACCGCCCAAGGCCGACGAACACGGGAGTGAGGGTCAAAAAGCCCGCCGCCAGCAGACCGGCCGGCACGCCCGCCCAGCGGCGTACCAGACCGTGGAGCAGGACCACGCAGGCCATGCCTTCGATCGCCTGCGGCAGCACCAGCGCCCATGGATGGAAGCCGAAGACCAGCGCCGACAGGGCCTGCGGCCACAGGTAGCCGGGCAGCTTGTCGATCGTGATCGTGTTGCCCGGGTCGAAGGATCCGTAGAAGAAGGCCACCGGATTGTCGGTCATGCTGCGCACGCCGGCCGCGTAGAATCCGTGGAACGAGCTGTGGTCCAGGCCCCACAGGGTGAGCACGGCGGCGACCGCTACGATGCCCAGCAGCACCGGGAGCTCGTACGTCGGCCGCGGCGCACCCGTGGGGGGCGCGGGTGGCGCCGACCCGCCGCTGCGGGGCCGGGGCAGCACGGCGGAGATAGCGCGCACCGGCGCGGGCTCGGCGCCTCGCTCTTGGGTCGGCTCGCTGTGGGGGGTGAGCATGAACGGCCTTTCAGGATTCCCGAAAACTCAATCCGGACGGAGTAGGCAATCCGGATCTTGGGGAGTATCCGTCGGTCGACATGCACGGAATCTGAACGGGGACTTAACCGCGTATAGGTCTCACCGCCCTCTCACCCAAATGGGAAGTAGTCGGAAATACAGGTAAGAGGCGGATCCGAAGGTCGGCGTTCGGGCCGCTCCGTGTCAGCCGGCCATCGGATTGCGGTGCGCTTGCACCCGGCCAGAGTGACGCGACAAGTCCAGTAAGAATGGGTTGAACAACGGTCCGGTCCTCGCGTCCCTGTGGATGTCGCAACTTCGCTGCGTGGCGGGAGGCTGACCGGTGAGGATCAAATACGGGACCGCACCGCGCCCGAACATGTCCAGGTCGGCCGGATCGACGTACGGCTGCTCGGTCCCGGGAGCGAGACAGAGGCGGGCCGCGTCCTCGATCAGAGCGGCATCCAGCGCCGAACCGCCTATGGAGCGGAAGAAGGTGGCGTTGCTTCAGAAGGCGCCGCGGTGGCGCGGCCAATCGCGGTGAGCTGCTTACGGGACAGGGGCAACCCGGTCGAGATCGAGCACGGTCACCCGCCGTCGGCACCCCCGTCGTCGGCCTAGCCGGAGGCCTACGCCAGGGCCTCGCCGAGGGCTGCGCACCTGCCTCCGAACGCGCAGAGGGTGCGCGGCTCCCACAGTTGGGCGCGTAGTCGCTCGGCGGCCTGGTGACCGTCCCCACATACCACCCCACCGATCCGGCGTCGGACCGGGCCACGGCCGTCAGCGTCAGCACTGGGCCGAACCGCCGATGTGGCAAGCCCTCTGCCATCCGCGGTTCCAGGGCGGATGCGGGCCGTCAGATCCACGGTGATCGCCGGCTCCTGTCCGCTCGCTGTCGCGATCGCCGGTGTTCTGGTTGCCCAGCTGCTCGACGTGCGTACCGCCCCTCGCGCTCGGTGCGCTCCTCCAGGCATCCTTGTCCTGCTTCTGCTGCCGCGCTCCGTCCGAAGCCTCCGCCAATGCCCACCGGGATCACGGCCTCGGCTGTCCCGGCCGCTCGCGAAGGAGCCGAATGACGACCGCCCCTGCCACCGCCGACTACTGGGAGCCGCTCTGGGCCGGCGGACGCCGGTACCGGGAAGTCAGCAGCGCCGAGGCCACGCTTCTGGCGGATCATGTCGGACCCGGCCGTGGACACCCGGCCCTCGACATCGGCACCGGCGACGGCGCCCTCGCCCACCACCTCCACGAGCTCGGTTACCGCACCACCGGCATCGACTTCTCCCCCAGCGCCATCGCCGCAGCAGCCCAGAAAACCCGGAGCCACCAGCACGGCGAAGGGCCGACCTGGCATCTGATGGACTTCGCCGCCGACGACCTCGGCGCCCTGCCGGACCGCGCGTACGCGGTCGTCACCTGCCGCCTGGTCTATCGGTGGATGGACGACAAGCCGGCCTTCCTCGACCGCGTCCGGAAGGTCCTGGCACCGGGCGGGACCTTCTGGGTCGTCACCGAACTCGCCGGTCGCCGCGAGGACGGCGACCCCTGCAAGCAACTCGGGATCAACGTCGCCGAGGCCGAGACGCTCACCGCGGGCTGGTCCGTCGTACGCACCGCCGATCTCGACGTGCTGCGCTGCTACGCACTCCGCCGCTGAACCCGACATGGGAGAGAACACGTTGGACCTGGAACGACACACACGCCTCGCCTGGGACGCCTACGGAACACACCACCTACGGCG
This sequence comes from Streptomyces sp. NPDC004561, assembly GCF_053602155.1. Classification (NCBI taxonomy): domain Bacteria; kingdom Bacillati; phylum Actinomycetota; class Actinomycetes; order Kitasatosporales; family Streptomycetaceae; genus Streptomyces; species Streptomyces sp. NPDC004561. The sequence goes on along the minus strand of NZ_JBSGDB010000242.1, from coordinate 8,435 downwards.
CGGTACACCCCTGCCGGAAGTGGACCGGATCACCTGGGGCCCCGCGGCGAACGGACCGGGGGACGGCATCCTCGGGGATCTCAAGGGCCTGCGCGTCCTGGACCTCGGCTGCGGCACCGCCCGGCACGCCGCACACCTGGCCCGCACCTACGGCGCACACGTGGACGCCGTCGACGCCTCCCCCAGCCAGATCGAACGGGCCCGCACCCGCTACCCCGACGTGCCAGGACTGCGGCTGGTCAACGCAGACGCCGTCGAGCACCTGGGCACGGCAGCGCCGTACGACGTGATCTACTCCCTGAGCGCCTTCCACTTCCTCGACCCCCACCGGCTCCTGCCCGCCCTGGCGACCGCCGTAAAGCCCGGGGGGCGGCTGTACTTCACCGTGCTGCACACCAACTCCGCCGGCGACGGCCCCACCTCTACCGTCACCCCACGCCCGGAGATCCTGCGCCCGGCCGGCGGCGACGACCTCACCGTGCACATGTGGGTGCTGACACCCGAAGTGTGGGAAGACCTGCTCGTGCAGTACGGGCTCCGCGTGCAGGGCGTCACCGTCCTCGACGCGCCGCAGGAAAGCAACCACGCCTCCTACCGGCTCTTCCAGACCCACCGACCGGACCGGATCACCGCACGCCCCCGCACCGCGAAGCCACCCGTCGCCGGCGCCGCAGTAGGCGTCGGCGCCGTGCTGCTCGGGCCCCAAGGCCTGCTCCTGGGCCGACACCGGCTGGGCACACGAGAGCTGCCCGGCGGGACCGTGGAGCCGGGCGAGTCACTGCAGGAGGCAGTCGTACGCGAACTCGCCGAGGAGACCGGCCTGTACGCCGACCCCGCCGACGTCCGTCTCCTGGGCATGCTCCTCGACCGGGCCGGCGACGTCGTCCGCATCACCTTCGGCGCACTCGTCACCCGCTGGCGCGGGGAGCCGGCCGACCAGCCCGACGAGAGCGTCGGCGACTGGCGCTGGTGGCCCATGGACGCCCTGCCCCCGGACCTGTTCGAGTGCAGCGCCCAGATCCTCACCGCCTGGCGCCCCGACCTCCCGATCGACCACGCACCCGCCCGCTTCACCCTCATCGGCGACCCGGACACGCCCACCACTATGTGAAACCGCCCTACATACGGGCGGGGCAATATTCCAATCGCCAAACATGAAGGACCGATCCGTGACCACTCCCCGCCACGCCACGGCACGCCCGGGGACACGGAAAACCCGTCATGGGGCTACCGCAGGGTGCACGGCGAACTCGCCGCCCTACGGTTACTGACTTCGGCTCGTTAGGGTGATTCTTCTCGAAGTCCCTGATGAGCCGGGAGTGTTGTCTGTATCCCGGGATGTATGAGGTATGCGGATGGGGGCGGGTTGACCCCTGCGGGGCGTTGCCGCCGGGAGACGGTTCGGATGCAGGCGGCCGAGCTGTTCGAGCAGAACATCAAGCCGCCGGACGTGGCACGGCGCCTGCGGGTAAGCCTGAAGTCGGCCTACCAGTGGCAGCAGCTGTGGCGGGACGGTGGTGTGCGGGCTCTGGCCTCTCGTGGCCCGAGCGGGTCGCGATGCCGTCTGTCCCCGCAGTGCCTGGAAAAGTTGGCCGCATACCTTGATGCAGGGCCGGCCGCGCATGGCTGGGTGGAGGACCAGGTGTGGACCGCGGCGAGGGTGGCCACGCTGATCGGCAGGAAGTTCCACGTCTCCTACAGCGTCTCGGGAGCCACCCGGCTGATGCACCGGCTCGGCTTCACGCAGGTGCCGGCCCGGCGGGTGGCAGAGCGCGACGAGCAGGCCGTCACTGTCTGGAAGGAGGCGACCTGGGCGGAGGTAAAAGAGCCCGGGCGGCCTGCGGAGGCTACCTCTGCTTCGAGGACGAGGCGGGCTTCACGCGAACGCCGCCCAGGGGACGGACCTGGGGCCAGCGCGGCCGCACCCCGGTCGTGACCATCAGCGGACGACGTTCGGGACGGCTGTCGGTGGCCGGGCTGATCGCGATGCGGCCCGGCTCGCGCACCCGGTTGTGCCACCGCCTGCGCACACACCCCGCGGGCAAGGGCAAGCGCCGCAGTATGGGCGAGCGCGACTTCATCGCGCTGATCGACGGAACCCATCACCTCGTCAAGGCACCGATCGTGCTGGTCTGGGACCGGCTCAACACTCATGTCTCCCATGCCATGCGTGAGTTGATCGCCGAGCGTGACTGGCTGACGGTGTTCCTGCTGCCCGCGTACTCGCCGGACCTGAACCCCGTCGAGTGGGTCTGGGCCCATGTGAAGCGCAGACTGGCCAACCTCGCTGTGGTCTCCCTCGACCGGCTCGAGACCCTGGTCCGCAACCGGCTAAAACGCCTCCAGTACCGGCCCCACACCCTCGACGGCTTCATAGCCGGCACGGGCCTGACCCTCGGCAATCCAACATCACCTTGACGAGCCGAAGTCAGTAACGCGCCACGCGGTAGCGGAGGTAGACGACACTTGAGCTGAAGGTGCGCGTCTCGATGAGTTCGAGATCCACCCGGCGCTCGTGCTGGGGGAAGAACGGAATGCCACCGCCGACCAGCACCGGGTAGACCCTGGCCCGGTACTCGTCGATCAGGCCCAACGCGGCCGCCTCGGCGGCGAGAGCCGCGCCGCCGATCGCGATGTCACCCTCTCCCGGCTCTGCTCGCAACCGCTCGATCTCCTCCGCCAGGCCGCCGGAGGCCAGGCGGGCATTGCCCTGTACCTCCGACAACGTGGTGGAGAACACCACCTTGGGGAGCGGCTTCCAGATCGCGGCAAACTCGCGCGTTGAGAAGTCGAGCGATGGATTCTGGTCGACGGTCTCCCAGTACAGCATCGTCTCGTACAGCCGTCGTCCCAGCAGGTGGACACCGACCTCTCGCACCTCGTCGGTGGCGAAGCGAAAGACCTCCTCGTCGGGCGCCGTCCAGTCGAAGCCGCCGTCCGGCCCGACGATGTAGCCGTCAAGTGAAACGCCCATCGAATAGGTCACGCTGCGCATCAGAAGTCCTCCTCGGTGACGGGTTCGACAGTACGACCGCCGAACGCCGCAGGACTCATCGCGGCTCGCGGGATTCCTGGGCCGAGTCACCTCATGAGATCATTTCGTTGAGAAAACTCATTGAGCCCTTTCCAACAACCTGCCGCCGGGCTGGGCAGTTGTCATGAGCGCCTGACTTGGCGGGTGCGCGCTCGAGGCGTCGAGCAGTGTCTTGAGCTGCTGATGACGAGACAGCCGAGGTGTCCCTGAGACGCTCGACCCCTCGGCTTGGCGCGGCTAAGGGCGTGCAGATCTTTAACTCGTCTTTTTGACCTTGGTTTGAGTGGGGTGGGAAGCGAGGAATGTCGCGACGTCGGCTGGTGTCCGGAGGCGGGCGGTGGAGGCGTTGATGTAGCGGCCGTGTGCTTCCAGGAGTGGGCAGACTTCCTGTTTTGCGCGGCTGATGGTTGGAGCGGTGACACCGAAGAGTTGGCCGAGGAGGTCCATGGTGGCGAGTTTGCGCAGGTGGAGCACGGTGACCAGGATCCGCTCGGTTGGGGTGAGCTTGGCTTTGGCGCCTGTACCGGGGGCTACCAGGCGCTCGTGACCGCGACGCGTGCGCAACACTCGCTCGCGTTGCACCTCCAGCGCAGGAGTCAGTGCGTCGATGAGCTCGCGGAGCTGTTGGCGGGTCATGCCGGTCAGTTCAGGGTCCTGCAGTGAATGCTGCGTGAGGCGATGCGGCTTGCTCGCCGGCATCTGGTCTGACGTGCTCTTGGGTGCTGTCGCGTCCATCGGATGCTGGGGGTGGAGGGTGTAGTTCCAGTCGCCGTGGAAGCGGTGGCGGGTGATCGGTAGGGCGGCGATCTCGTCGTCGCTGACCTGGATGCCGGTGGGGTAGCGACGGGTGTCGAGTTCGGCGTGCACTGTCAGGCCGGTCGTGGTGGTGGTCGCGGCGATGCTCTCGACGATGACTTCGTGGCTGGTCAGAGGCCTTCCACGCCAGTTCATGGTGATGTGGGAGAACAGCCGGTGCTCGATTCGGTTCCACTTCGACGTCCCCGGAGGCAGGTGGCAGACGGTGATCGCCAGGCCGGCCTCCGCGGCGAACTGGGCGAGTTCAGTCTTCCAGGTGCGGGTGCGATACCCGTTGGAGCCGCCCGCGTCGGCGGTAATGAGCAGCCGGTCGGCCGTGGGATAGGCGGCCCGCCCGGCGCCGTTCCACCAGCGGCGGATGGATTCGACGGCGAACGCGGCGGTGTCGTGGTCGGTGCCCACATTGACCCAGCCGGTGTTCGCGGCGACGTCGTAGATGCCGTAGGGCACCGCTCGGCCCAGCTCGCGGTCGGGGAAGTCGTGGGTGTCGACCCGCACCGGCTCGCCTTTCGGCTCCCATTCACGGCCGTGGTTCTTGAAGGGGCCGACCAGTTCCTTCTTCTTGGTGTCCACACTGATCACCGGAGCTCCGCTGTCCTGGTGGACGCGGGCCTGCTCGTTGAGGTAGTGGAACTGTGCGTCGCGGTCCGGGTGTTGCTTGCCTTCCAGGGTCTTGGCGTTGCTCTGCAGGCTGAAGCCTGCCTCACGCAGGAGGTCGCCCACCGTATCCGCGGAGATCTTGTGGCCCTGGCGGGTCAGCTGCTCGGCGAGCTTCCGGGTGGATTTGGTCGTCCACCGCAGCGGCGACATTGGATCTCCCCGGACGTCTGGCTCGACCAGCATGAGGAGTGCCTCCCGAACGGCTGGGTTCAAGTCGACGACGCGTTTGCGGCCACCCCCAGGCCGGCGGATACGTCCCAACGGTGCCTGGCCGGAGGCGAGTTCCCGCACTCCGACAGACACAGTGGCCTCACGGACACCGGCGGCAAGTGCGACCGCCTTGATCCCGCCGTGCCCGAGAGACTGGGCTTCCGCCCCTATCAACAAGCGACGCTGTCGCTCGTCGAGGTGCGGCAGAATCGACCTGAACTTGGCTGTCAGCACGGCCCGTTGCTCTTCCAAACCGCTCATGCCAGACCAACGAACCACCCAGCGGAAAGCCACGAGTTAAAGATCTGCACGCCCTTAGGGCGCGTATTGAGTCGTGATCACCAGAGCGGTGACAACCCGCTTCGACAGCGCAGATACTTCTTCCTCGGCACCGTCACAGCCGCTGTGACCGAAGCAGGGGAGGCGAGGACAGCGGGAACGTCTGGCCCGGTGAACCTTTCGTGCCGGGTCCACGTCTTCCTGTGCGACCGTCACCTCATGCCGGGAGAACAGACCGTGGACGACAAGGACGTTGAGCGGACCGATGAGCGGGGTTACGTCGCGGGGCCCTGGTGGGCGGAGCTTGGGACGTGGGGGGCTGTCGCGCTGATCGTCTTCGGGGGTATCGCGGCAGCATGGGTCTTCCTCCGGCTGCCTGGCACCCCGGAGGAGCCGGCGTCCGGCTACTACGGGGCCGCTAAGGTCGTCGCCATCGGCCTGGTGACTGTGGGATGCACCTTGATGGGCCGCCGTCGTGCTCGGGCTGCAGCCATCGAGAAGGCGAACGAACGAGAACGCGTCTGAAGCCACCGGCCGGTGAGCAACGTCGGGGCGGCCCCCCGGCTCTGTGACCGCGTGAAGCCCGAAGAGAGGCACCTGACCAGTGTTCAGGTCGCCGCGTAGTCGGTGGGGCCGGGCAGGGTGGCGCCACCGACCGTTTGCGTTCCCTGCGACATCCACGGCGACCTCCAGCACCAGCGCGTGCCGGACCAGGGCCACGTCCAGGAGGCGCTGAGTGCCCCATTCGGCGGATCCTCTGTCGAGTTCAGCGTATCGGCGCGATCCTCCAGTCACAGGGCAACGAGTGCTGCCGGCATAGGGGTGAGCACCTTTAGTGCGGCACAGTTCGGCCAGTGACCTTGCCAGGGATGGTCAAGAAGCTGACGGATCGGGGCTTGAACCGCCCCCTTGACCTTCTCCTTCTGGCTCCGGCCGAGCGGGCAGACGGACCATGACCGGCTACCCCTTTGGCGCGGCGCCCAGGCCGGGAGCGATCACCTAGCGCCGGAAAACGGTCTTCCAGATGAGTCATGCCTGATCAGCGCTACTTGTGAACACCCCCCAGGTGGTGCACCGATGAAGTGTGATCAGTGACAGGTGTCGGTCACCCGGCTAGGGTCACGCCTCATGCCGCTCCCCATAACGTCGCGCAGCTCGCGCCTAGCCACTCACCGTGCCGCGTCGACGTCGCTGGCCCTCTGCAGTGACCGCAGGCTGCGCGAGCTCGTGGACCGGGCCGCGCCCCTGGGCGCCGGCATCGGTGGGACATCGGCGCTACTGGAGATCGCCGGAACCCCTGTCTTCGTGAAGCAGGTACCCCTCACCGAGCTGGAGCTTCAGCCGGACTTCGCCCGGTCCACCGCGAACATGTTCGGGCTGCCGGTCTTCTGTCACTACGGGTTCGGGGGACCGGGTTTTGGGGCCTGGCGGGAGCTGGCCGTGCAGACCATGACGACGAACTGGGTGCTCGCCGGCGAGTACGAGGGCTTCCCGCTGATGTACCACTGGCGGGTGTTGTCAAGCCCCACGCGGACGCTGCCCGAGGAACTGGCCGACGTGGAGCGCGTTGTGGCCTACTGGGGTGGCGGGCCGGAGGTGCGCCGGCGCCTCGAAACCTTGCAGCGCTCATCGGCCAGTCTCGTGCTCTTCCTGGAATACTTTCCTCAGAACCTGCACGAGTGGCTGGGTGCTCAGGTCGCTGCCGGCGGCGAAGTGGCCGAACGGGCTTGCACGATGGCGGAAAGGGAGCTGGCGGCCGGCACCTCGTTCATGAACGCGCATGGGCTTTTGCACTTCGATGCCCACTTCGAGAACATCCTCACCGACGGCCGTCACCTCTTCTTCGCGGACTACGGCCTGACCATCTCCTCGCACTTCGAGCTCACCCGAGACGAAGCCGACTTCTTCGATGAGCACCGCACCTACGACGCCTGCTACGTCGTCACGCACCTGGTGCGCTGGCTGGCCACCGCACTGTACGGCTACGACGCAGAAGGCCGCAGCGCATTCGTCCGCGCGTGTGCCCAGGGAGAGATCCCCGCCGATGTGCCGGCGCGCATCGCATCGATCCTCCGCCGCCACGCGCCGATCGCCGTGGTGATCGGCGACTTCCATCGCGAGCTCCAGCAGGACAGCCGCACGATCCCCTACCCGCTGGATGCGATCCGCCGGATCGCGCAACTGGACGGAGCGTCCATCGGCTGAGCTTGGCTTTTCCTCGGCGGGCTTGATGTTCCTTGATCTGAGTCGGCGAGTTTGACCGTCTTGCCGACGTCGTGAAGCTCGGCCCTACGCTTGTTCTTCGAGCCGGGAGGCCGTCCGGGGCAGTAGCCGCTTCGCAGGCCGAGGACCTCGCCGGGCCGCATGCCTGTCAGATAGGCGATGACGATGAAGCAGGCGGTGGCCAAGTGGCGCAGCAGCGTGGCGGCCTCGTTGAAGTCGATCGTCTCGCGCCAGGGACGGTCGTCGATCCGGCCGGTGAGCGTACGTGGTGGCCTTCGACACCCCGGGCTGCACAGTCGGCATCGTCGAGCGCCGACGGACCTGGCCCGGCGTCGTCCCTCGCCGCGGCAGCAGCCCTTCACGCCATGGACGACGGCCTGCGATCGGCCCGGCAGGAGGTACCCGCGGAGACGGACGACGTCGCCCCGGAGCAGGCCCTGGCCTCTCTTCTGCTGCTGCGGCAGGTCGTCGCCGCGTGGGAAACCGGCTTGATCGAAACCGCCCGCCAGGCGGGTGCAAGCTGGGCGGACCTCGCCCACCCCCTCGGTGGTGCCAGCCGTCAGGCCGCCGAACGCCGCTACCTGCGCGGCCGCCCCGGCCCCGCAGGAACCACCGACGAACAACGCGTCCAGGCCACCCGCGAATGCCGCGCCGCCGAACGCACCACCGCCACCTGGGCCCGCCGTAACGCAGCCGGCCTACGCCGTATCGCCGGCCAGATCACCTGACTCACCGACCTGCCCAACGCGGCCCGCAACCCGCTCAGCCGGATCGACGAAGCCCTCGCCCACGACGACCCCGCCCTCGTCCATCCCCTAATGGCGACCGGCCCTCACCTGACCGCCGCTCACCCCGACCTCGCCGCACAACTCGACGCCCTTACACCCCCTGGGGCGACTGTCCGGCCCGAAGCCAACCTCCCCGGCACTGCCGGTGACGAGAAACAGCGAGCGCCGAGAAGCCCACCAGGAAGCGCTACGGCCGGGGCGTGACCGTAGGCTGCGGCTATGACAGAGATCAAGCCCCCGACTCCCACCGAAGCCCTCGACCTGCTGTTGGCCGGTAACCAGCGCTTCGTCGCCGGCTCCCCTGAGCACCCGAACCAGGACGCCACCCGACGCGCCGAGATCGCACCGTCCCAGCAGCCCTTCGCCGTGATGTTCGGGTGCTCCGACTCCCGGCTGGCCGCCGAGATCATTTTCGACCGTGGCTT
>NZ_JBSGDB010000241.1:0-12848 GCF_053602155.1 Streptomyces sp. NPDC004561 | reverse complement strand
GCGGTCGGGCCGGCGGCCCCCCGCGGGCCGCCGGCCCGCCCGCCGGACCCGCCCCCCGGGCCCGGGCCCGCAGCGGTCGCCGGGCTCGTCCGGTCATCCCGCCCCGTTCACCTCGCCCCGTTCACCTCGCGCCGCTCGACTCGCGGAGTCCGGCGATCAGTTGTCGTACGACCGTCGCCCCGTTCAGCGTCAGTACCGACTCCGGGTGGAACTGGACACCCGCGAACCCGGGGCCGCGCAGCGCGTGCACCTCGCCGTTGGCCGCCCGGCTCACCTCGACCCCGTGCGCGGCCAGCTCCCGGGCCGCCTCCTCGTCGCAGCGGGCGACGAAGCTGTTGTAGAAGCCGACGGTCTCCGGCCGCCCGAACAGATCGATCGCCGTCTGCGCCCCCTGGTAGGGCACCTCCTTGCGCACGGTCTCCAGGCCCAGCTCGGCCGCGATCAGCTCATGGCCCAGGCAGACGCCCAGCACCCCGTGCCGGTGCTCCCGGATCAGGGTGGCGGTCAGCTCCCGCAGGATCCGCATCTTCGGGTCGGCCGGATCGGAGGGATCACCGGGACCGGGGCCGAGCACCACCGGCCCCTCGTGCGCGAGCACCGCCGCCCGCAGCCCCGGCTCGTCGTACCGCCGCACGGTCACCTCCAGACCGCCCGAGCGCAGCACGTGCGCCAGCATCGCGGTGAAGGTGTCCTCGCCGTCCACGACGAGGGCGTGGCCGTCGAGCGCGTCGAGCCGCTCCTGCATCCGCAGCCAGAACGGGGCGAGCGAGGCCCGCCGCCCGTCCAGCGCGGCCCGCACCCGCGGGTCGTCGGCCAGCCGGGGCCGCTCCCGCTCCGCGCGCGGCCGGGCCGGCCGTACCCCGAGGGCCGCGAGCACGCCCGCCGCCTTCGCATGGGTCTCGGCGACCTCGCCCGCCGGGTCCGAGCCGCGCACCAGCGTCGCGCCGACGGGGACCCGCAGCCGGCCGTCCGCGTCGATGTCGGCGGTGCGGATCAGGATGGGGGAGTCCAGCGTCTGGGCGCCGCCGGAGTCCCGGCCGAGCAGCGCCAGCGCACCCGCGTAGTACCCGCGGCCGCCCACCTCGTGGCGCTCGATCACCCGGCACGCGTTCTGCACCGGCGACCCGGTCACCGTGGCCGCGAACATCGTCTCCCGCAGCACCTCCCGCACGTCCAGGGAGGACTTCCCGCGCAGCTCGTACTCGGTGTGCGCGAGGTGCGCCATCTCCTTCAGCCGCGGCCCGACGACGACACCGCCCATGTCGCCGACGGTGCACATCATCTTCAGCTCCTCGTCGACGACCATCGACAGCTCCTCGATCTCCTTGCCGTCGGCGAGGAAGTCCAGCAGGTGCTCCGGCGTCGGCCCCTCGGCGGGATAGCGGTACGTCCCGCTGATCGGGTTCATGACGACCGTCCCGCCGGACATCCGGACGTGCACCTCGGGGCTGGCCCCGACCAGCGTGCGCTCCCCGGTATGCACGACGAAGGTCCAGTAGGCGCCCCGCTCGCCCTCCAGCAGCCGCCGGAACAGCGCGAGCGCGTCCGCGCGGCCGAACCCCGGGATCTGCCCCTCGTACGTCCGCCGGATCACGAAGTTCGCGCCCTCGCCCCGGCCGATCTCCTCCGCCAGCACCCGCCCGACGATCTGCGCGTACTCCTCGTCGCCGACGTCGAAGCCTCCGCCCCCGACCCGCACGTCTTGGCGGGGCAGCGAGCGAAGGGCCTCGTCCAGGGGGATCTCGTACGACTCCTCGGGCGTCAGCACCAGCAGCGGGGTGCCGTCGTCGCGGACGCCGAAGCCGCGCTCGCGGATCTGCCGGAACGGGACGAGCGCGAGGCCCTCGCCGGGCAGGTCGGCGAGCCGGTCCCGCGCGGTCACCGGGCCGAGCAGCACCTCCACCGGATGCTCCGCGCGGCCGGGGGTGCGCCGGCGCAGGAGGGCGAAGGGGCGGGGGTCGGACAGCAGGTCCACGAGGTTCACGGGTCGGGCTCCTTCTCGTTCGTCTGACGGAGAGGAACGGCCCGGGAAACACCGAAGGCCGCCCCTCGGGCGGCCTTCGCGAAGTCTTGCGTACGCGCAGTCAGTGGGCCGCCGAAGAAGCGGTCCACCACCAGTTCTGGTTCGTAGGCGCGAACATGGGAGGAACCCTATCGCACCGGTCCGCCGTCCACAGGGCAGTCACCTCGTCTCACCTTTCGGGCCAGGCATAGAACATGGGACACGACCCCGTAAGGTTTACGGGGTGACCGTGAACGCTAAGACCAGCCCGAGTGCTGGCAACACCTGGCGAAACCTGCCCGCGGCGCAGCAGCCCGAGTACCCCGACGCCGAGGCTCTGCGCGCAGTGATCGCGGACCTCGAGTCGTATCCGCCGCTCGTCTTCGCGGGCGAGTGCGACCAGCTGCGCGCCCGGATGGCGGCCGTCGCCAAGGGAGAGGCGTTCCTCCTCCAGGGCGGCGACTGCGCCGAGGCCTTCGACGCGGTGTCCGCCGACCACATCCGCAACAAGCTCAAGACGCTGCTGCAGATGGGTGCCGTCCTGACCTACGCGGCCTCCGTGCCCGTGGTGAAGGTCGGCCGGATCGCCGGTCAGTACTCCAAGCCGCGCTCCAAGCCGACCGAGACCCGCGACGGCGTGACGCTTCCCGTGTACCGGGGCGACTCCGTCAACGGATTCGACTTCACCGAGGGCAGCCGCATCCCTGACCCGGAGCGGCTCAAGCGCATGTACCACGCCTCGGCCTCCACGCTGAACCTGGTGCGCGCCTTCACCACCGGCGGTTACGCCGACCTGCGCCAGGTGCACGCCTGGAACCAGGACTTCGTGAAGACCTCGCCGTCGGGCCAGCGCTACGAGCAGCTCGCGCGCGAGATCGACAGCGCGCTGAACTTCATGCGGGCCTGCGGCACCGACCCGGAGGAGTTCAAGACCGTCGAGTTCTACTCCTCGCACGAGGCGCTGCTGCTGGACTACGAGTCCGCCCTGACCCGGGTCGACTCCCGCACCGGCAAGCTGTACGACGTCTCCGGGCACATGGTGTGGATCGGCGAGCGCACCCGGCAGCTGGACCACGCGCACATCGAGTTCGCCTCGAAGATCCGCAACCCGATCGGCATCAAGCTCGGCCCGACCACCACGGCCGAGGAGGCGCTGCGGTACATCGACCGCCTCGACCCCGAGCGGGAGCCGGGCCGGCTCACCTTCATCGTCCGCATGGGCGCCGACAAGATCCGCGACCGGCTTCCCGAGCTGGTCGAGAAGGTCACGGCGTCCGGCGCGGCGGTGGCCTGGGTGACCGACCCGATGCACGGCAACACCTTCGAGGCGGCCTCCGGGCACAAGACCCGCCGCTTCGACGACGTGCTCGACGAGGTCAAGGGCTTCTTCGAGGTGCACAAGGCGCTCGGCACCCACCCGGGCGGCATCCATGTGGAGCTGACCGGCGACGACGTCACCGAGTGCGTGGGCGGCGGCGACGAGATCTTCGTCGACGACCTGCACCAGCGCTACGAGACGGCCTGCGACCCGCGGCTGAACCGCAGCCAGTCGCTGGACCTGGCCTTCCTGGTCGCGGAGATGTACCGGGACCAGTGAGTCCCCTGGGGCGCGGATCACACTGGATCCGCGCCCCTTGTACTGTTGCGGTTCCCCCAGGGTGGGTAAGGTTAGGTTTGCCTCACCGGAAACCGGGATGGCAGTAGGACAGCGATCCCATCGGGAGGTGAACCGCGTGTACGTCTGCAGCTGCTTCGGCATCACCGAGGCCCAGGTCAAGCAGCACGCGGAGGACGGCGCCTGCACCCCCCGCCAGATCGCCTCCGCCTGCAAGGCGGGCACCGACTGCGGCTCGTGCGTACGCCGGATCCAGGCCCTCCTCGGCCGCGGCGCGTGCCCGCGCCGCGAGCTGGCCGACCAGGGCAGGCCGGCGATGGCCGAGCTCCCCGAGGCCCCCGGGTTCCCCGAGGCCGCCTAGCTCTCCGGCTGCTCGATCAGCTGCGCCAGGTAGAGCGCCTCGCCGAGCTTGTCCAGCAGCTCCAGCTGGGTGTCGAGGTAGTCGATGTGGTGCTCCTCGTCCGCGAGGATGTCCTCGAAGATGTTCGCCGACGTGATGTCGCCCTTCTCGCGCATCACCTTGATGCCCCGCCGGAGCCGGTCGATCGCCTCGACCTCGATCTGCCGGTCGGCCTCGAACATCTCCTTCACGGTCTGCCCCACGCGCACATGGAACAGCCGCTGGTAGTTGGGCAGCCCCTCCAGGAACAGGATCCGGTCGGTGAGCACCTCGGCGTGCTTCATCTCGTCGAACGACTCGTGCCGCGTGTACTTGGCGAGCTTGTACCAGCCGAAGTTCTCCTGCATCTTCGCGTGCAGGAAGTACTGGTTGATCGCGGTCAGCTCGCCGGTGAGCTGCTCGTTGAGGAACTCGATGACCTCGGGGTCGCCCTGCATCGCAGCGGCTCCTTCCGCACGGGAAATTCGGGGGAGGGGTGCGGCCGCATGATTGCACCGGCGGAGAAGATCGTCCAGTAAGTGCGTACTTAGTAGATACATGTCGAGTTGATGGCATATGCCCTATTCGTTAAGGGGTGGTCAAGGGCACTGTCCCAGGTCTGTCAGGATGGATACATGGGTCATCCGGTGGAGCGCGAGTCTGGAGCGACGACAGGGTCCGAGCTTCCGCCGGGTCAGCGGCTCCAGCGTGGCTGGCCGGTCACGCACTACGGACCCGTCCCGAAGTTCCGGCCCGAACGCTGGGAGTTCCGGGTCTTCGGCGCCACCGCCGACGGCGACAAGCACACCTGGGACCACGAGGAGTTCACGGCCCTGCCGTACACCACCGTGGTGGCCGATCTGCACTGCGTGACGAAGTTCAGCATGACCGGCGCGGAGTGGGGCGGCATCCCCGCACGCGCGATCGTGGACCTGGCCCCGCCGGCCCCGGACGTCACCCATGTGATGGTCTGGGCGGAGTACGGCTTCAGCTCCAACCTGCGCCTCGCGGACTTCCTCTCCGACCGCACGATCTTCGCCACCCACAAGGACGGCGAACTCCTCACCGCCGAGCACGGCTTCCCGGTGCGCCTGATCGTGCCCCACCTGTACGCCTGGAAGGGCCCCAAGTGGGTGCGGGGCGTGGAGTACATGACGGCCGACCGCCGCGGCTTCTGGGAGGAGCGCGGCTACCACAACATCGGCGACCCCTGGAAGGAACAGCGCTACTCCTACCAGGAGGAGCCGGGGGAGGGTCCGGAGCTGTGACGGCCGCGGGGCGCCGACCGGTCGAGCCGCCGGTGACCGGGCTCAGCCGTCCCTGAGCCGCTTCAGCCGCGCCACGTCCGCCGCGTGCCCCTCCTTGCCGCCCGGGGTCTCGATGACCAGCGGCACGCCCGCGGTCGCCGGGTGGGTCATCAGGGCCCGGAAGGGGTCCTCGCCGATGTGGCCGGAGCCGATGTTCTCGTGCCGGTCCTTGTGCGCGCCCACCACGTCCTTGGAGTCGTTGGCGTGGATCAGCTTCAGCCGCCCCTCGCCGACGGTCTCCACCAGCAGGTCCAGGGTCTGGTGCATGCCGCTCGGCCCGGTCAGGTCGTGCCCCGCGGCGAAGATGTGGCAGGTGTCCAGGCAGACGCCCAGCTTCGGATGGGCGTCCAGTGCCTCGAAGTACGGGCCGAAGTCCCACGTCCGCGAGCACAATGAGGCGCCCTGACCCGCGGTCGACTCCAGCAGCAGGAACGGGTCGTCGTCATGGGTCAGCTCGTCCAGCAGCGGTAGCATGTGCTCGCGCACCTGCTTCAGCGCCACCTCCCGGGCCCGCCCGCCGGTCGCGCTCCCGGTGTGCACGACCACACCCAGCGCGCCGATCTCCCGCCCGCGCCGCAGCGAGTGCCGCAGCGACTCCACCGAACGCTCCACGGTCGCCTCGGTGTGCGAACCGAAGTTGATCAGATAGGGCGCGTGCACATACGCCGGGACCGACTCCTCCGCGCACGCCTCCCGGAACGCCTCGTCCTGCCGCGGATTCCCCGCCGGTGTCGCCCAGCCCCGCGGATTCGCGACGAAGACCTGCACGGTCTCCGCAGCCAGCGCGCGGGCGTACGACAGCCCCACGGAGTGCAGTCCCCCGGCCACCGGGACGTGACCGCCGACGGGGTTGCGGGGGAGGGAGGACTGATCGGGACTCACCCGTTCAGGGTGTCATGCCCGCCCCCGGGCCCCGACCGCGGTCCCCGGTGACTCCGGTCACCGGATGGTGATCGTGACCGTCGATCCCTTCGGGGCCTTGTCGCCGGCCGACACCGACTGCTTCTTCACCGTGTCGCCGAACAGTCCGAGCAGGCCGCGGTCCTCCTCGACCTTGAACCCGGCGCCCTCCAGGGCCTTGTGGGCGTCGTCGACGCTGTCGCCGACCACGTTCGGGACCTCGATCATCTCCGGTCCCTTGGACAGGGTCAGCGTCACCGTGTCGCCCTCGGCGGCCTGACTGCCGTCACCCGGGCTCTGCTGGGCGACCTTGCCCTTGTCGTACTCGGAGTTGACCTGGTCGGCGGCGATTTTCACCTTCAGCCCGGCGTCGGTCAGCTCCTGCTTGGCGCTGTCCGGGTCGTCGCCGGTGACGTCCGGCACGTCGACGGGGCTGCCCTTGCTGACGGTCAGCGCGATCGCCGAGCCGGCGTGCCGCTCGGTGCCCGCGCGCGGGGCCGTGGAGATCACGGACCCCCGGGGGACGTCCCCGCTGAACTGCTGGGTGACCATGCCCGGCTCGAGACCGTCCGCCTTCAGCCGCGTCCGCGCCTCGGCCAGCGGCCGGCCCTGCACATCCGGCACGTTCACCGTCTCCGGGCCGAGCGAGACGGTCAGCGTCACCGAGTCGTGGTCCCGGATCCGGGCCCCCGGCGCCGGATCGGTGCTGATCACCGTGCCGCGCCGGACCGTGTCGTCGTACGACCGCTTGACCTGGCCGACATCGAGGCCGGCCGCCTTCAGCCGGTCCCGCGCCTGCGCCTCGGTCTTCGCCAGCAGCGGCGGGACCTTGGTGAACTGCCCGGAGTTGATGTACCAGACCCCGGTGCCCACGCCGAGCACCAGCAGTACGGCGGCGACGACCGTGGCTATCAGACGCCGGGAACGCCGGGGCGGCACGGGCTCGGCCTGGAACCGCGCCGTGCGGCTGACGCCGTCCCCGGCGCCGTCGTCCTCGTTGACGGGCAGCGGCCTCGGCACCGTCAGCGAGCGCGGGATCACGCTCGTACGGTCCTCGGCGTTGTCGTGTTCCGCGGAGCGGGCCTGCGGCGGCACCGCGTCCAGCTGTTCCTCGGTCAGCGCCCGGCGCGCCTCGCGCACCTGGGCGAGCAGCGCCACCGCGTCCTGCGGCCGGACGTCCGGGGTGCGCGCGGTGGCCGAGGCGACCAGCCCGTCCAGCTCGACGGGCAGCCCCGGCACCAGCGCCGAAGGCGGCGGCACGTCCTCGTGGATGTGCCGGTAGAGCACCTGCGCGGGCGACTCCCCGGCGTGCGGCTTGGCGCCGGTCAGCATCTCGTAGAGGACGACGCCGCACGCGTACACGTCGACGCGCGGGTCGGCCGTGCCCTGCTCGATCTGCTCGGGAGCCAGATACGACACGGTCCCGAGCACGGCACCCGTCGTACTGGTCACCGTGTCCACGGACCGGACCAGCCCGAAGTCGGCGACCTTGACCCGCCCGTCGTCGCCTATCAGCACGTTCTCGGGCTTCATGTCCCGGTGCACGAACCCGGCCCGGTGCGCGGACCCGAGCGCGGCGAGCACCGGCTCCAGGATGTCCAGGGCGGCCCGGGGCTGCACGGCGCCCCGCTCGCGCAGCACGTCCCGCAGGGTGCACCCGGCGATGTACTCCATCGCCAGGTACACGTACGACCCGTCGGTCCCCTGGTCGAAGACCTGCACCACGTTGGGGTGGTCGAGCCGGGCGACGGACTTCGCCTCCCGGATGAACCGCTCGACGAAGGATCCGTCGGCCGCGAGCGTCGGGTGCATCACCTTCAGCGCGAGGACGCGGTCCAGGCGGGTGTCCAGG
Organism: Streptomyces sp. NPDC004561; assembly: GCF_053602155.1. Lineage (NCBI taxonomy): Bacteria > Bacillati > Actinomycetota > Actinomycetes > Kitasatosporales > Streptomycetaceae > Streptomyces > Streptomyces sp. NPDC004561. The sequence continues at coordinate 4,793 of NZ_JBSGDB010000241.1, read as the reverse complement.
GCCCGGTAGACCGTGGCCATCCCGCCGACCGCGATCCGCGCCTCGACGCGGTACCGGCCGTCGAGCACCTGCCCGACGAGGGGGTCCTGAAGGGTCGTATCCACGCAGGGGAGTCTACGAGCACCGGCCGGTAAACCTCCCGGTGAGACCGCTTTCGCCCGTGTACTGCAGCCGACCTGTGACGCTTCCCACGACTAGAACGCCGGACGCTCGGGATCCAGCCGGGCCGTCCCCGCCACCGGGGACGACGCCTGGGCGAGATACCTCCGGGGGATCCGCCCGGCCAGCCGGGCCAGCCGGCCGCCCTCCACGGCGTGCCTCATGGCGGCCGCCATGACCTCCGGCTCCTGCGCCCGTGTCACCGCGGACGCCAGCATCACCCCGGCGCACCCCAGCTCCATCGCCAGCGCGACGTCCGACGCCGTACCGGCGCCGGCGTCCAGGATCACCGGCACGCGCGCGTGCTCGACGATCAGCTGGAAGTTGTGCGGATTGCGGATGCCGAGCCCGGACCCGATCGGCGACCCCAAGGGCATCACCGCCGCGCACCCGACGTCCTCCAGCTTCCGCGCCAGCACCGGATCGTCATTGGTGTACGGCAGCACCGTGAACCCGTCGTCGACCAGCGTCTCCGCCGCCTCCAGCAGCTCCACCGGATCGGGCAGCAGCGTCCGCTCGTCGGCGATGACCTCCAGCTTGACCAGGTCCGTGCCGAGCGCCTCCCGGGCCAGCCGGGCGGTCAGCACGGCCTCCCCGGCGGTGAAGCAGCCCGCCGTGTTCGGCAGCACCCGGATGCCGAGCCTCTCCAGCACCGAGAGCACCGAGCCGTGCACGGACGGGTCCACCCGCCGCATCGCGACCGTCGTCAGCTCCGTGCCGGAGGCGGTCAGCGCCCGTTCCAGCACGTCCAGGCTGGGCGCTCCGCCCGTGCCCATGATCAGCCGGGACCCGAGGGTCAGCCCGCCGAGGACGAAGGGATCGTCGGCCATGGCTCAGCCTCCCTGGACGGCGGTGAGGACCTCGACCCGGTCGCCCTCCGCGAGCGCGGTGGCCGCCCACTGCGCGCGCGGGACGACGGTCTCGTTGAGGGCGGCCGCCACCCCGGAGGGCGCCGCGACCAGCGACCGTACGACGGTGTCGAGAGCGGTGCCCGGGGAGACCTCCCGGCGCTCCCCGTTGACGGAGATGGTGAGGGAGAGGGTCATGCGGGCTGCTCCGTGAGGACGGCGCCGAAGCGCTCGGGTGTGAACGGGCGGGCTTCGCCGGGGAGTTCGCCGGTGACGAGCGCGTGCGCCAGAACGTCCCCGGTGACCGGTGTGAGCAGCACCCCGTTGCGGTAGTGCCCGGTGGCCAGCAGCAGCCCGTCGAGCCCGGACGGACCGAGCAGCGGCGCGTTGTCGGGGGAGCCGGGGCGCAGCCCGGCCCGGGTCTCGGTGAGCGGGAGCTCGGTGATGCCCGGCACCAGTTCGTGGGCGTCGCGCAGCAGCTCGTAGACACCGCCCGCGGTGACCGTCGTGTCCCAGCCCAGCTCCTCGCTGGTGGCGCCGACGACCAGTTCGCCGTTCTCCCGGGGCACCAGATAGACATGGCTGCCGCGCACCACGGCCCGCACGGTGCGGCTCAGGAACGGCGCGAGGTGCCGCGGCACCGCCAGCCGCAGCACCTGGCCCTTCACCGGCCGCACCGGCGGCAGCAGCGCGTCCGGCACCCCCGCGAGCCGCCCGCTCAGGCTGCCGGCCGCGAGCACCACCTGCCCGGCGCCCAGCGCGGTGCCGTCCGCCGTGGTGACCCCGGCGGCCCGGTCCCGTACGACGTCCAGCCGCTCCGCCCAGGTCCGGTGGAACACCACCCCGGACCGCTCGCACGCGGCCACCAGGGCCGCGGCCAGCCGCCGGGGGTCGATCTGGTGGTCGCCGTCGACCCGCAGCCCGCCGCGCACCCCGGGCGCGAGCATCGGCTCCAGGCGGCGGCACTCCTGCCCGGACAGCCACTCCGAGGCAAGGCCCGAGCGCTGCTGCAGGGCGTGCAGTTCGCGCAGGTGGGCGCGGTCGTCGGCGTCGAGCGCGACCGCGAGCGTGCCGCAGCGGCGGTAGCCGAGGTCGTGGCCGGTCAGCTCGGTCAGCTCGGCCGCGAAGCCGGGGTAGCGGCGGGCCGACTCCAGGTTCAGGGCGAGCAGGGTCTCCTCGCCGTAGTGCAGTTCGGTGACCGCGGCCAGCATCCCCGCCGCGACCTGGGCGGCCCCACCCCCGGGCGCCGGGTCCACCACGGCCGTCGCGAGCCCGCGCTGCGCGGCGCGCCAGGCCGTGACCAGGCCGATGATTCCGCCCCCGATGACGAGGACGTCGGACGTACGTGACGACATGGGCGTCCAGCCCCTCCCTTCGCCGGCATGACCCGGATCAGGTTCGTACGGTCGGAGGCCGCCAGCCTCCCTCTCAGCCCGGTGCGTCCGGGCTCCCGCGAGTGCTTGTACGGTGGCCACCCTAGCCCGCCGCGCTCGCCACCCGTAAGGGAGCCCTTCGCCATGCCCCGATCGCTCGACGGACTGCTCCTCGCCCCCGTCGCGGACCAGGCCCCAGGTCAGGTGGGCACCGGGACCCGGTTCGCGTACCACGAGAAGGACGGCGAGATCTGGGCGGAGTACGCGGGTGGCGACGTCGTGCGCGGCCATCTGGTCGGCACCCGCGACGGTGACCGGCTGGACTTCCGGTACGTCCAGCTCAGGACCGACGGGACCACGGCGTCCGGGCACTGCGTGTCCACCGTCGTCGCGCTGCCCGACGGCCGGGTGCGGCTGGAGGAGACCTGGCGGTGGGAGTCCGCTCCGGGCGGCGGCACGAGCGTTGTGGAAGAGGTCACCGAGCACGCCCGCTGACTGACTGATCGTCATGTGTCTATGGTGATCGAGTGAGCGAGCAGACAGCGGAAACGGGCCCGCAGGGGCGGCGCGTGGTCGTCGTCGGCGCGGGCATGGCCGGGGTGCAGACCGCGGTCGCCCTGCGGGAACAGGGCTTCAAGGGCGGCGTGACCGTCATCGGCGCGGAGCCGCACCAGCCGTACGACCGGCCGCCGCTGTCGAAGGCCGTCCTGCTCGGCAAGGCCGAGGACTCCGCCTTCGACGTCGACTTCGAGTCGCTCGGCGTCGACCTCAGGCTCGGCTGCGAGGCCCAGGCCGTGCGCCCCGCCGAGCACGAGCTGGACACCGAGGCGGGACCGGTGCCGTACGACGTCCTGGTCCTCGCCGCCGGCGCCGAACCGATCACGCTGCCCGGCACCGAGGGCGTCCCCGGGGTCCACCTGCTGCGCACCCTGGACGACGCCGAGCGGCTGCGGCCCGTGCTCGCCCGGCAGCACGACATCGTGGTCGTCGGCGCCGGCTGGATCGGCGCCGAGTTCGCCACGGCCGCCCGGGAGTCGGGCTGCGCGGTGACCGTCGTGGAGGCCGCCGACCGGCCACTGGCCGGGGCCCTGCCCGCCGAGGTCGCCGCGCCCATGGCCGGCTGGTACGCCGACAGCGGCGCCGAACTGCGCACCGACGCGCGCGTGGAGCGCGTCGAGCCGGGCGTGGTCGTCCTCGCCGACGGCACGCGGCTGCCCGCGGGCGCCGTCGTCGTCGGCATCGGAGCCCGCCCCGCCACCGCCTGGCTGGCCGGCTCCGGCATCGAGCTGGGCACGCAGGGCGAGGTCGTCGCCGACGCCCATCTGCGCGCCTCCGCGCCGGACGTCTACGCCGTCGGCGACTGTGCGTCCTTCCCCTCGGCCCGCTACGGCGAGCGGCTGCTCATCCACCACTGGGACAACGCCCTGCAGGGCCCGCGCACGGTCGCCGCGAACATCCTCGGCGAGACCGCGGCCGTCTACGACCCGGTGCCGTACTTCTGGTCCGAGCAGTTCGGCCGCTTCGTGCAGTACGCCGGGCACCACGCCGCGGCCGACCGGCTGGTGTGGCGCGGCGACCCGGCGGGCCCCGCCTGGACGGTGTGCTGGCTGCGCGAGGACCGGCTGGTGGCCCTGCTGGCCGTCGGCCGCCCGCGTGACCTGGCACAGGGCCGCCGGCTGATCGAGGCGGGCCGCCGCATGGACCCCGAGGCCCTGACGGACCCGGCCAGGCCGCTCAAGGACGCCACGGCCGACTGACCGGCGGCACCGGCGGGACGCGGGACCGGGCCGGCATACGGCCCGGCCGCGCGGGCGCGCCCGGCCACGACGGCGGCACACCCGAACGACGGCACCTCGCGGCGCAACCAGCCGCAGACGGCCGACGACACATCGCGGCCGGAGCGGCGGAGCACATACGCTGGTATCCGTGACCGAGATTGACGCAAAGATCGATGCTCTCGTCCCCGCCTGGCTCACCCTCCCCGACATCGCCGAACAGCTCGGCGTCGAGGTGACGCGTGTGCGGCAGCTGGTCAAGGAGGGCCAGCTCATCGCCGTACGCCGAGGTGAGAACCGGGCGCTGCACGTCCCCGCCGCCTTCATCGACGGGGACAAGGTCGTCAAGGGCCTGTCCGGCACCCTGACGCTCCTGCGGGACGACGGCTTCACGGACGAAGAGATGATCGAGTGGCTCTTCACCCCCGACCCGACCCTGCCCGGCACCCCCGCGCAGGCCCTGAGCGAGAATCGCGGCACGGAGGTGAAGCGCCGCGCCCAGGCGCTCGCCGTCTGAGCCGACCCGCATCAGGGGGTGGCGTGCGGCAAGGTGAGTACGGCAACCCTGTTCGACGCGGTGCGGCGCGGGCCGAGCGAGCACGAGTGCGCGCACAGCGGGCTCAGCCGCGTGTTCGACG
>NZ_JBSGDB010000240.1:0-12866 GCF_053602155.1 Streptomyces sp. NPDC004561 | reverse complement strand
CAAGGTCGAGGCGACGCGTGTCGAGCAGCGCACCGACTTCGACAAGCTGATCGTCGACGTCGAGACCAAGCAGGCGTGTGCGCGGCCGAGCCCGCGGCCGGCCCCGGTGACGACGACGACCCGGCCGTCGCAGATTCCCCTCATCTCACTTCTCCCTGTCGGCGGTTGCGGCGTCCAGAAACGCGGGGCGCTCCCCGCCCCCGTGCACGTGCAGGCTCGCCCCGCTGATGTAGGCGGCGGCGTCGGAGGCGAGGAACACGGCGGCGGCGCCGACGTCGGCAGGGACTGCCAGTCGGCCGAGCGGGACGGTGCGGGAGACGGCGGCGACGCCGTCGGGGCCGCCGTAGTGCAGATGGGCCAGCTCGGTGCGCACCATGCCGACCACGAGGGTGTTGACCCGGACCTCCGGCGCCCACTCCACCGCCATGGAGGCGGCCAGGTTCGCGAGCCCCGCCTTGGCCGCGCCGTAGGCCGCCGAACCGGGCGAGGGACGGCCGCCGCTGACGCTGCCGATCATCACGACGGAGCCCCTGCTGCGCCGCAGGTGCTCGTAGGCGGCGAGGGACGCGGTCAGGGGGGCGAGCAGGTTCAGCTCGACGACTCTCGCGTGCCGTTCGGCGTCCGCGTCGGCGAGCGGCCGGTACGGCGTGCCGCCCGCGTTGTTGACGAGCACGTCGAGCCGGGGCAGCGCGGTGAAGAAGGCCCGCACGGCGGGCGGGTCGCGCAGGTCGAGCGGGGTGAACCGGACACCTTTCAACGGCTGTTCCGGGGGTCTGCGGGCGCAGGCCAGGACGTGTGCGCCCGCGTCGGCGAAGGCCCGCGCGATACCGGCGCCCACGCCGCGGGTGCCACCGGTGACCACGACGGTTCTGCCGTGCATCGGGTTGTCCACAGGGTGCGCGGTCGGGTTGTCCACAGGGCCTCCCGCTTGTCCTCGCCGACTGCTAGCTTCGAAGCCTCGCACCTAACAAATGTTTGGTGGAAAGGTAGCTGATGCGCCCATGGGTGTCTCCCGTTCGTCCCCGGAAAAGGGGATTTCCGTGGTCACCGTCGACTTCCCGCCGGTGAACGCGCTGCCGGTGGCGGGCTGGTTCGCGCTGGCCGAGACCATGCGCGCGGCGGGCCGCGACCCGGAGGTCCGGTGCGTGGTGCTGGCCGCCGAGGGGCGGGGGTTCAACGCGGGCGTGGACATCAAGGAGATACAGGCGGCCGGACAGCGGGCGCTGATCGGGGCGAACCACGGCTGCGCCGAGGCCTTCGCCGCGGTCTACGAGTGCGAGACGCCGGTCGTCGCGGCGGTGCAGGGGTTCTGCCTGGGCGGCGGGATAGGCCTGGCGGGCAACGCGGACGCGATCGTGGCGAGCGAGGACGCCGTCTTCGGGCTGCCCGAGCTGGACCGGGGCGCGCTCGGTGCCGCGACCCATCTGGCGCGGCTGGTCCCGCAGCATCTGATGCGCGCCCTGTACTACACGGGGCGCACGGCGAGCGCCGCCGAGTTGCACCGGCACGGCTCGGTGTGGCGCGTGGTGCCGGGCGAGCGGTTACGGGAGGCCGCGCTGGAGCTGGCCCGCGAGATCGCCGCCAAGGACGGGCGGCTGCTGCGCATGGCGAAGGCCGCCATCAACGGCATCGATCCGGTGGACGTGCGCCGCAGCTACCGCTTCGAGCAGGGCTTCACCTTCGAGGCCAACCTGAGCGGCCTGGCCGACCGGGTCCGCGACACGTTCGGGAAGGAGGGTGCGTAGATGGGCGACAAGACGATGACCGCCGACGAGGTGGTCGCCCGGCTGGAGACCGGCATGACCCTCGGCATCGGCGGCTGGGGTTCGCGCCGCAAGCCGATGGCCCTGGTGCGGGCGCTGCTGCGGTCCGGGATCGGCGATCTCACCGTGGTGTCCTGCGGCGGCCCGGACGTCGGCATGCTGGCCGCGGCCGGCCGCATCCGCAGACTGGTGACCGCCTTCGTCACCCTCGACTCCGTCCCGCTCGAACCGCACTACCGGGCGGCCCGCGAGCGCGGCGGCCTGGAGCTGACCGAGGTCGACGAGGGGATGCTCCTGTGGGGCCTGGAGGCGGCGGCGCGCCGGCTGCCCTTCCTGCCGGTGCGGGCGGGACTCGGCTCGGACGTCATGCGGGTCAACCCCGGTCTGCGGACGGTGACCTCGCCGTACGAGGACGGGGAGACGTTCGTGGCGATGCCCGCCCTGCGGATGGACGCGGCCCTGGTGCACGTCAACCGCGCCGACCGGCTGGGCAACGGCCAGTGCCTCGGCCCGGACCCGTACTTCGACGACCTGTTCTGCGCCGCGGCGGACGCGGCCTACGTCTCCTGCGAACGGATCGTGGACACGGCCGAGCTGACCAAGGAGGCGCCGCCGCAGTCGCTGCTCCTGAAGCGGCTCGCCGTGACGGGCGTGGTGGAGGCGCCGAACGGCGCGCACTTCACGTCCTGCGCGCCGGACTACGGCAGGGACGAGGACTTCCAGCGGCTGTACACGGGCACGCCGTGGCCGGAGTTCGCCGGGCGGTTCCTCGGCGGCGACGAGGGCGCGTACCGGACGGCGGCCGAGGAGTGGCGGAAGGAGCGGGGGCGATGAGGGTCACCCGGGCCGAGTACTGCGTGATCGCCTGCGCCGACGCCTGGCGCGGGGCCGGGGAGATCCTGGCGAGCCCGATGGGCCTGATCCCCTCGCTGGGCGCGCGGCTGGCCCGGCTCACCTTCGCGCCGGACCTGCTGCTGACCGACGGCGAGGCCCTGCTGGTCCGCCCGGACGGCACCCTGGAGGGCCGGCTGCCCTACCGGCAGCATCTGGAGCTGGTCACGGGCGGCCGCCGGCACGTGATGATGGGCGCGAGCCAGATCGACCGGTACGGCAACCAGAACATCTCCTGCGTGGGCGACTGGGCCGAGCCCCGCCGGCAGCTGCTGGGAGTGCGCGGGGCGCCTCTCAACACGCTGAACAATCCCACGAGTTACTGGATCCCGCGGCACTCCCGGCGGGTGTTCGTCGAGCACGTGGACATGGTGTGCGGGGTGGGGTACGACCGTGCGGCCGCGCTCGGCGGGACGGCCCGCTTCCACCGCGTCGTGCGGGTCGTGTCCGACCTCGGCGTGTTCGACTTCACGACGCCGGACCGCTCGATGCGGCTCGCCTCGCTGCATCCGGGGGTGAGGGCGGCGCGGGTGCGGGAGGCGACGGGCTTCGCGCTCGCGGCGCCGGACGAGGTGCCGTCCACACGGGAGCCGGAGGCCGAGGAGCTGCGGCTGATCCGTGAGGTGCTCGACCCGGACGGAGCGCGCGAGCGCGAGGTGCCCGACGAGGTGAGGGACTGATGGAGACCGCGCTGACCCGGCTGGTCGGCGTCCGCCATCCGGTCGTGCAGACCGGGATGGGCTGGGTGGCCGGGCCCCGGCTGGTCTCGGCGGCGGCGAACGCGGGCGCGCTGGGCGTCCTGGCCTCCGCGACGATGACGCCCGGCCGGCTGCGCGAGGCGATACGGGAGGTCCGGTCCCGCACCGACGCGCCGTTCGGGGTGAACCTGCGCGCCGACGCGGGCGACGCGGCCGAGCGGGTGCGGATCATGCTGGAGGAGGGCGTCCGGGTGGCCTCCTTCGCGCTGGCCCCCTCGCCCGAGCTGATCGCGCGGCTCAAGGAGGCGGGGGTGGTCGTCATCCCGTCCGTGGGGGCGCGGCGGCACGCCGAGAAGGTGGCCGCGTGGGGCGCGGACGCGGTGGTCGTGCAGGGCGGCGAGGGCGGCGGGCACACCGGCGAGGTGGCGACGAGCGTGCTGCTGCCGCAGGTGGTGGACGCGGTGGGGATACCGGTCGTGGCGGCGGGCGGGTTCTTCGACGGCCGGGGCCTGGTGGCGGCGCTGGCGTACGGCGCGGCCGGGGTGGCGATGGGCACGCGCTTCCTGCTCACCTCGGACTCCACGGTGCCGGACGCGGTGAAGGCCCGGTACCTGGCAGCGACGGTGCGGGACGTCACGGTCACCCGGGCGGTGGACGGCCTGCCGCACCGGATGCTGCGCACGGACCTGGTGGAGGCGCTGGAGCGATCCGGCCGCATACGGGCCCTCGGGCACGCGGTGCGGCGGGCGGCCGGATTCCGTCGGCTGTCCGGACTGACCTGGCGGCAGCTGGTCCGTGACGGCCTCGCCCTGCGGCACGGCAAGGAGCTGTCCTGGAGCCAGGTGCTGCTCGCCGCGAACACGCCGATGCTGCTCAAGTCCGCGATGGTGGAAGGGCGTACGGACCTCGGGGTGATGGCGTCCGGGCAGGTCGCCGGGGTGATCGACGACCTGCCGTCGTGCGCGGAGCTGGTGGAGCGGATCGTGACGGAGGCGGAGGAGGTGCTGGCAGGGCTGGACGGGCTCAGGGCGGTCCGCTGATCGTCGCCTGCGCGTCAGAGCCGTTCGATGATCGTCACGTTGGCCTGGCCGCCGCCCTCGCACATGGTCTGGAGGCCGTACCGGCCGCCGGTGCGCTCCAGTTCGTGGAGCAGGGTGGTCATCAGCCGGACGCCGGTCGCGCCGAGGGGGTGGCCGAGGGCGATCGCGCCGCCGTTGACGTTGACCCGCTCGGGGTCGGCGCCGGTCTCCCGCAGCCAGGCCAGGACGACCAGTGCGAAGGCCTCGTTGATCTCCACGAGGTCGATGGCGTCGATGGTCAGGCCGGTCTTCTTCAGGGCGTACGCGGTGGCCGGGATGGGCGCGGAGAGCATCCGAATGGGGTCCTCGCCGCGCACGGAGAGGTGGTGGACGCGGGCGCGGGGGCGCAGCCCGTGGTCGCGTACCGCGCGCTCCGAGGCGAGCAGCATGGCGGCGGCGCCGTCGGAGACCTGGGAGGAGCAGGCGGCGGTGACGGTGCCGCCGTCGAGGACCGGCTTCAGCGCGGCCATCTTCTCCAGCGAGGTGTCCCGGCGCGGGCCCTCGTCCACCGTGACGGCGCCGTAGGGGACGGTCTCGCGCTCGAAGCGGCCCGTGTCGAGGGCGTGGACCGCCCGCCGGTGCGAGCGCAGGGCGAACTCCTCCTGCTCGGTGCGGCCGATGCCCCACTTGGCGGCGATCATCTCGGCGCCGGCGAACTGGTCGACGGGCCGGTCGCCGTAGCGGGCGCGCCAGCCGGTGCTGCCGAGGAAGGGGCCGTCGGTCAGGCCGAGGGGGTCCGCGGCCCGCCGGGAGGCGAAGGCGATGGGGATCTGGGACATGTTCTGCACCCCGCCCGCGATCACCAGGTCCTGGGTGCCGGAGAGGACGGCCTGCGCGGCGAAGTGCACGGCCTGCTGCGAGGAGCCGCACTGCCGGTCGACGGTCACGCCCGGCACCTCCTCGGGCAGCCCGGCGGCCAGCCAGCAGGTGCGGGCGATGTCCCCGGCCTGCGGCCCCACCGCGTCCAGGCAGCCGAGGACGACGTCCTCCACGGCGGCCGGGTCGATCCCGGCCCGCTCCACGAGGGCCCTGAGGACATGCGCCCCCAGGTCGGCCGGGTGGACGCCGCCGAGTCCTCCCCCGCGCCGCCCGACGGGCGTGCGGACCGCTTCGACGATGTAGGCCTCGGCCATGGCAACTCCCGCATCAGGAAAGGGGTGTCATCCGCTGTGCTCGTTGTGCTCGTCGCGTACGGCGATGCCGTCCAGCACCATCGACAGGTACTGCCGGGCGATCTCCTCGGGGCTGTGCTGGCCGCCGGGCCGGTACCAGGATGCGGCGACCCACACGGTGTCGCGCACGAACCGGTAGGTGAGCCGGACGTCCAGGTCGGCGCGGAAGACGTGCTCGGCGACCCCGCGTTCCAGGGTGGACAGCCAGGCCTTCTCGAACCGGCGCTGGGAGTCGGCGAGGAAGGCGAACCGCTCCTGGGCGGCGAGCTGCCGGCTCTCCTTCTGGTAGATCGCGACGGCCGCGCGGTGCCGGTCGATCTCCCGGAAGGACTCGGTGACCAGCGCCTCCAGCGTCTCGCGGGACGCGAGTCCGGAGGCCAGGACGGTGTCGTAGCCGTCCCAGAGCTCGTCGAGGAAGGTGCGCAGGATCTCCTCGAGCATCGACTCCTTGGAGTCGAAGTGGTAGTAGAGGCTGCCCGCGAGCATCCCGGCGTGGTCGGCGATCCTACGGACGGTGGTGGCGTTGTAGCCGTGCTCGGCGAACACCTCGGCAGCGGTGCTGAGGAGTTCGCCGCGCCGGGCCGCCGCCGCGGTCACCTGGGGCTTCTTCTTGGTCGGCACGCACCCATTCTGGTCCTAGGCGCGCTGGCTGCTGACGGCGACGACCTCGCCGGTCATGTACGAGGAGTAGCCGGAGGCCAGGAACACGATCACGTTGGCCACCTCCCAGGGTTGCGCGTACCGCCCGAAGGCCTCTCGTTCGGTCAGTTCCGCGAGCAGTCCGGCGGAGGTGACCTTCACCAGGTGGGGGTGCATGGCGAGGCTGGGCGCCACCGCGTTGACCCGCACCCCGTACGCGGCCGCCTCGACCGCGGCGCACCGGGTCAGGGCCATCACCCCGGCCTTGGCGGCGGCGTAGTGGGCCTGTCCGGCCTGGGCGCGCCAGCCGACGACGGAGGCGTTGTTGACGATCGCCCCGCCACCGGTCTCCCGCATGGCGCGCAGGGCCGCGCGGGTGCACCGGAAGGTGCCGCCCAGGGTGACGTCCAGGACCTTGGACCACTGTTCGTCGGTCATGTCGACGAGCTGCGACGTGCCGCCGAGACCGGCGTTGTTGACGACGACGTCCAGCCGCCCGTGCTCGGCCACGGCCGTCTCGAACAGGGCCCGGACCTGCCCCTCGTCGGTGACGTCGCACGGCGCCGCGCTCACCGCGCCGGGGAAGTCCCGGCCCAGCTCGGCCTCGTACTCCTTCAGCCGGCGGGTGTGTGCGTCGCTGAGCAGCACCCGCGCGCCCTCCTCCAGGAAGCGGCGCGCGGTCGCTCCGCCGATGCCGGCGCCGGCCGCCGCGGTGATGACGGCGGTGCGGCCCTGCAGCAGTCCGTGCCCGGGGACGTAGGCCGGGCTCTCGACGCCTGTCATGGGGCCACGCTAACCTACCAAACACTTGTTAGGGAAGGACGGTGACGGCGACCGTGGACCTGACCCACTCTCCGGCCGACGAGGAGTTCCGCGCCGAGGCCCGGACCTGGCTGGAGGCGCATGTGCCGCGCGCCCCGCTGCCGTCCCTGGAGACGGCGGAGGGCTTCGCGGCGCACCGCGCGTGGGAGGCCGAACTGGCCGCTGACCGCTGGTCGGTGGTGTCGTGGCCGGAGCGGTACGGCGGGCGGGACGCGGGGCTGCTGCGGTGGCTGGTCTTCGAGGAGGAGTACTGGGCGGCGGGCGCCCCCGGCCGGGTCGGGCAGAACGGCGTCGGCCTGCTCGCCCCGACGCTCTTCGATCACGGCACCGAGGAGCAACGCGCGCGCGTGCTGCCGCCGATGGCCCGCGGCGAGGTGGTCTGGGCGCAGGCGTGGTCGGAGCCCGGGGCGGGCTCGGACCTGGCCGCGCTCACCTCCAGGGCGGTGCGGACGGACGGCGGCTGGCGCCTGACCGGGCAGAAGACGTGGTCCTCGCGGGCGGCCTTCGCCGACCGGGCCTTCGGCCTGTTCCGCAGCGATCCCGGGGCCGGGAAGCCGCATCAGGGCCTCACGTACCTCATGTTCGACCTGCGGGCCCCCGGTGTCACCGTGCGCCCGATCGGCCGCCTGGACGGGAAGCCGGCCTTCGCGGAGCTGTTCCTGGACGAGGTGTTCGTGCCCGACGAGGACGTCGTCGGCGAGCCCGGCCAGGGCTGGCGGATCGCGATGTCCACGGCGGGCAACGAACGCGGGCTCACCCTGCGCTCCCCCGGCCGGTTCCTCGCCTCCGCGGCCCGGCTGCTCGCGCTCTGGAAGATGCGGGGCCGCCCGGAGCACGCGCGGGAACGGGTGGCCGACGCCCTGATCGGCGCCCGCGCCTACCAGTTGTTCACCTACGCGGCCGCCTCCCGGTTCCTGGACGGCGCGGGGATCGGCCCGGAGTCCAGCATGAACAAGGTCTTCTGGTCCGAGCTGGACCTGGCCCTGCACGAGACGGCACTCGACCTGCTCGGCGCGGAGGGCGAACTGGCCGACACCGACTGGTCCGAGGGGTACGTCTTCTCGCTGGCCGGCCCGATCTACGCGGGCACCAACGAGATCCAGCGCGACATCATCGCCGAGCGCCTGCTCGGACTACCGAAGGGACGCCGCTGATGCGCTTTCTGCTCGATGCCGAACAGCGCGCCTTCGCCGGCTCGCTGCACGCGCTGCTGACGGCCGCGGACACCCCGGCGGTGATCCGGGACTGGAGCCGCGGCGACCACGCGGGCGGCCGGGCGCTGTGGTCGCGGCTCGCCCGGGCGGGGGTGTTCGGCCTCGCGATACCGGAGGAGTACGGGGGGCTGGGGCCGCGCCCGGTGGAACTGGCGGTGGCCTTCGTGGAGCTGGGCCGGCACGCGGTGCCGGGGCCGCTGGCGGAGACGGTCGCGGCGGCCGTGCTGCTCGGCGAACCCCCGCTCGCCAAGCGCTTCCTGCCGGGGCTCGCGGCCGGGACGGATCTCGCGACCGTGGCGGCGCCCACCGGATACGCCCTCGACGGGGACGCGGCCTCCCTGCGCCTGCGCCCGGCGCCCGAGGGCCTGTACCTGTCCACGGCGGCCCCCGGCCCCGTGCGCCGCTCCCTCGACCCCGCCCGCCGGCTGACCCCGCTCGCCCCGGACGGAGAACTCCTCTCCCCCGCCCCGCCCCGCGCCCACGCCCTCGCCTGGACCCGCCTGGCCGTCGCCGCCCAGGCCCTCGGCGTGGGACTCGCCCTCCTCGACCGGACCCTCGTCCACGTCCGCCGGCGCACCCAGTTCGGCGTGGCCATCGGCTCCTTCCAGGCCGTCAAGCACCGTCTGGCCGACGCGCGGACCGCCCTGGAGTTCGCCCGCCCCCTGATATACGGCGCGGCGGTGTCGATGCGTCCCGCGGACGTGGCCGCCGCCAAGCTCAAGGCCTGCGAGGCGGCCCGCACCACCGCCCGCGCTGCGCTGCAACTGCACGGCGCGATCGGCTACACCGCGGAGTACGACCTGTCCCTGTGGCTGACCAAGGCCCGCGCGCTCAGCGGCGCGTGGGGAACGCCCGAGCAGTGCCGGGACCTGGTCCTGGGCGACGCACTCAAGGCGGTGGAGGCGTGACCGGCCGGCTCAGGCGGGCCGCACGACGCCCGCGGCGCGTGCGGCCGCCAGCCAGGCCGGGAACTCGCCGACGAGCCGGTCGTACAACTCCGCGTCGGAGACCCGCCGCGGGTCCCGTCCCGCGTGGAAGAAGCCGGCGTTGTCCACGATCCGCCTGCCGGGCACGGCCAGTTCGTCCATCTTGCGCAGGAACTCGAACTGCCTGCTGTCCGGGTCGCCGAAGCCGACGAACTGCCAGAACAGGGGGAGTTTGGCCGCCTTGCACAGATAGCGTTCCGCGGCGAGCTTGTTGATCGGCCCGCCGTCGGTCTGGAAGACGACCAGGGCGGGGTCGGTGGCGCCGCTGTCCATGTAGTGGTCGATGACGGCGTCCATCGCCAGGTGGTAGCTGGTCCTGCCCATGTGGCCGAGTCCGGCGACGATCCGGTCGATGCGGCCCCGATGGTCGTCGAGCGCTATGTCCGTGACCGCGTCGATGTCCGTGGAGAAGAACACCACGGGCACCCGCCCGTCGTCGTCCAGGTGCGCGGACAGCCCCAGCACCCGGTCGGCGAGCGCCTGCACACTGCCGTCCTGGTAGTAGGGCTTCATCGAGCCGGAGTAGTCGATGACGAGGTAGACGGCGGCCCGCAGCCCGTCCAGGCCGTGTTTGCGCAGAGACACCCCGGCGGAGCGGTAGGCGCCGACGAGCCCGGGCGCGCTCTCCTCCACCTTGCGCAGGCTGATCGCGGCCATGGTCTCCCCCTCCGCTCTCCGGGCGGCCGAGCCTACGTGGTCACAAGCCCCAGCTCTCCCACCGGTCATACGAGTTCGCTATTTTGATCACCGCCGACCCCACCGGCTCGTCCTGTCCTTCTTCCCTCTTCGAGGAGCCGGCCGTGACCGCCGAGTCCGCCGTGACCACCTGCTTCCGTCATCCGCGGGTGGAGTCCTACGTCCGCTGCACCCGCTGCGACCGCTTCATCTGCCCCTCCTGCATGCGCGAGGCCGCCGTCGGCCACCAGTGCGTGGAGTGCGTGAAGGAGGGCGCCCGCTCGATCCGGCAGGCGCGGACCGTGTTCGGCGGCCGGATCAGCTCGGTGCCGCTGGTGACGTACGTGCTGGTCGGGCTGAACGTGCTCGCCTATCTCGCGGAGCTGGCGCGGCCGTCGGTCGAGGGCCGGTTCGCCATGCTCGGCACGGTGCCCGCGGGCTACCTCCCGGAGGGTGTCGCGCACGGCGAGTGGTACCGGCTGCTGACCGGCGCGTTCCTGCATCTGACGCCCGGCGAGGGCACGTTCGGCATCACGCACATCCTGTTCAACATGCTCGCGCTGTGGAACATCGGCCAGGTCGTCGAGGCCCAGCTGGGCCGGGTCCGGTACCTCGCCCTGTACCTGCTGTCGGCGCTGGGCGGCTCGGTGCTGGTGCTGCTGCTCGACCCCACGGTCTTCACGGTCGGCGCGTCCGGCGCCCTCTTCGGTCTGGGCGCCGCCTACTGGGTCATGGGCCGCCGCCTCGGCCACGACATGCAGGCGGTCAACCGCCACATGGCGGGACTGCTGCTGTGGCTGCTGATCTCCGCGGGGCTGACCTCCTGGCAGGCCCACCTCGGCGGCCTGGTGGCAGGCGGCGTGGTGACGCTGGCGTACGCGTACGCGCCCCGGGACGGCCGGCGCGTCCTGGTCCAGGCGGGAGTGTGCGTGGCCCTGCTGGCGCTGCTGCTCGTCCTCACCTCGGTGAAGGCGGCGTCGCTGACGAGCTGAGCGGGCGCGCCGGAAAACCGGGTGCCGGGCGCGGTAGCCGACCGTACGCTTCCGGCCATGCCTGAGCATCCGTGGTTCGTCGTCGAATCTGAGGACGACGAGGAGTTCGAGTTCACCGACGACGAGCGGGCCTTCGTGGCCGCACTGCGGGAGCGCACCGCCGGCTGGGCCGAGGCCCATGTCGACGGGGAGCTCCTGCGGACGGACGCCTGGGACTCGCTGGTCGCCTGTCTCTCCTTCCGCGACCCTCAGGCACCGCGCCACCTCGTCGACGTCGGCGTGCACTTCCACGGCGACCGGGTCCGTGGCGACCGGCTGCACAACCAGCTGTTCACGCTGACCGACCGGCCCTCCGGCTGGGGGCTGGAGGCCACTGGCACGGTCGAGGAACTGGCGGACCGGTCGGCCGGGTGGTTCCGGGCGGTGCTGGACAAGCCCGTCGTGCTCTACGTCTGGCTGAACGAGGACGGCTACGCCTACGCGGCACGCTTCGCCTTCGCCGACACCGGCCAGACGATCAGCCAGCAGTACCACCGGAATCTGGCTCCGCCGGGACAGCCGGAGGAACTGGTCGCGGCCGGCCATGTGCACGGCAGGGGCTGGATCCAGACCGCCGGCCTGCCCGCTCCCACGCTCTACCAGCACGTCCGCGGGGACCTGGGCAGGGCCGTCCTGCCGCCCGGGGTCCGGGCCGTCAGCGAGCGCGGGCCGCTCGCCGGCGTCTGGTACGAGTAGGCCGCCGGACATGCAACGACGCCTGCCCAGTCGTCCGGTCGGGGACAGGCGGGCAGGCGCCGTCAGTGTTCCGTACGCCGTTGTACGGGACGTGTTGGGGGCCGTCAGACCGCGAGCGCGCGGTCGGTCGGGCGGATCGGCGCCGGCAGGTCGCTGGCACCGGTCAGGTGGCGGTCGACTCCGCGGGCGGCCGAGCGGCCCTCCGCGATCGCCCACACAATGAGGGACTGCCCGCGGCCGGCGTCACCGGCGACGAACACACCCGGCACGTTGGTCTGGAAGTCGGCGTCGCGGGCGATGTTACCGCGTTCGTCGAGGTCCAGGCCGAACTGCTCCACCAGGCCGTTCTCCCGGTCGGTGCCGGTGAAGCCCATGGCGAGGGTGACCAGCTGGGCCGGGATCTTGCGCTCGGTGCCCGGCTTGGAGGTCAGCCTGCCCTCGACGAACTCGACCTCGGCCAGGTGCAGCCACTGCACGTTGCCGTCCTCGTCGCCCTCGAAGTGGCTGGTGGAGGCGGAGTAGATCCGCTCGCCGCCCTCCTCGTGGGCCGAGGTGACCTTGTACAGGATCGGGAAGGTCGGCCAGGGCTGGCCGGTCGGGTGCCGCTCGTCGTTCGGACGGGGCATGATCTCCAGCTGGGTCACGGAGGCCGCGCCCTGGCGGTGGGCGGTGCCCACGCAGTCGGCGCCGGTGTCACCGCCGCCGATGACCACGACGTGCTTGCCCTCGGCCGAGATCGGCGTGGTGACGTAGTCGCCCTCCTGGACCTTGTTGGCAAGGGGCAGGTACTCCATCGCCTGGTAGACGCCCTTGAGCTCGCGGCCCGGCACCGGCAGGTCACGGGCGGTCGTGGCGCCGGCGGCGATCACGATCGCGTCGTACCGCTTCTTCAGGTCGCGGGCGTTGATGTCGCGGCCGACCTCGACACCGGTACGGAAGCGGGTGCCCTCCGCGCGCATCTGCTCGATACGCCGGTTGATGTGCCGCTTCTCCATCTTGAACTCGGGGATGCCGTACCGGAGGAGGCCTCCGACGCGGTCCGCGCGCTCGTAGACGGCGACCGTGTGGCCGGCCCGGGTCAGCTGCTGGGCGGCGGCCAGGCCCCTCCGGACGGACGCCCAGACAGCAGGTCGTCGCGGCGAAGCGGTCGATCGCGGCCTCGGTGGACTCGTGCGCCGGGCAGGGCACCCCGAACTTCTG
>NZ_JBSGDB010000239.1:0-12900 GCF_053602155.1 Streptomyces sp. NPDC004561 | reverse complement strand
GTCCTGGGTGCCCCACTCGATGTCTTCCTGGTCCGCAAGCTCGGCGTGCCCGGCCAGGAGGAGGTGGCGATGGGAGCCATCGCGGACGACATAGCGCTGGTCGGCAGCCCCGGCACCGGCGCGGACTCGGTCGCCGCCCTGCACACCCGCGCCCGCGTCTGGGCGGCCCGCGGCAGCGAGGACTGGGTGGCGAACGTGCCCCACGTCCGCGCCCGACTCTTCGGCACCACCGTCGGCTTCGGCACCGACCCGGTCTCCCACGCCTTCGGCGCCCGGGTCTTCGATGCGGCCGACGCCGACCACAGCGGCTACTTCACCCGGGGCTCGGCCTCCCTCGCCAACCTGTCCCGGATCACCCTCGGCGAGACCTCGGAGGTGCCCCATGCCTGAACAGCACCCGACCACGGCCCACCACAAACCCACCGCCGACACGGCACCCCCAGCACCCCCGAACTCCCCGCACTCACAGCCCCTCCACCCCCTCCGCGCCCGCCAGGCCCCGCACCGAGCCGCCCTCCAAGCCCTGCGCCAAGCCGCCCACCGAGTCGACGCCGCCACGCCCGCCTCCCGGGACCGCGCGATAGACGCCCTGCGCGCCTTCGCGATCCTCGGTGTCGTGCTCGGCCACTGGCTGGTGACGGCTCTGGTCGCGGCGGACGGCGGTCTGCACACGGCGAGCCCGTTGCAGCACATGCCCTGGCTGGCCCCGGTCTCCTGGGTGTTCCAGACGCTGGCCGTGTTCTTCCTGGTGGGCGGCCATGTGGCGGCCCGCGGGCTGGCCACGGCCCGGACGAGAGGCGACACCTACGGCACCTGGCTGCGCGCCCGCCTGGCCCGCCTGCTCCGCCCGGTGGCGGCGCTCCTCGCCCTGTGGTCCGTGACGGCCGTGGCGCTGCTCCTCACCGGCGCCTCGCAGGCCACGATCCACACCCTGCTCAAACTGGCGCTGTCCCCGCTGTGGTTCCTCCTGGTCTTCGCGGCGCTCACGGCCGCGACCCCACTCGTCGCCCGCCTCCACCCGCTCTGGCCGTTCGCCGTGGTCCTGCACGTCGACGTCCTCCGCTTCGGCCTGCACCTCGGCCCGTCCTGGCTCGCCTGGGCGAACGTCGCGGCGGGCTGGCTGGTCCCGTACACCCTGGGCGCGGCCTGGGCCCGGGGCGAGCTGCGCAGCCGCCGCTCGGCCTGGGCGCTCCTCCTCGGCGGCGGCGCGGCCACGGCCGTCCTCGTCACCTGTGCGGGCTACCCGGCGTCCATGGTCGGCGTGCCCGGCGCGACGATCTCCAACCTCGACCCGCCGACCCTGGCGGCCGTCACCTTCGGCCTGGCCCAGTGCGGTCTGGCGCTCCTGCTGTGCGACCGCCTGCGCCGCGCGATGGCGCGCCCCCTGGCCTGGGCGGCCATAGCCCTCGTCAACCTCTCCGCGATGACGATCTTCCTCTGGCACCAGACGGCGATGATGGCGGCGACGGCGACGGGCCTCCTGGCCGGCCGGCTGCCCGGCCTGCACACCGTGCCCGACTCCCTCGCCTGGGTGGCGTCCCGGCTCCTCTGGCTGCCCGTCTTCACCGTCGTGCTGGCCCTGTGCTGGACGGCCTTCCGGCACCATGAGCAGGGCCCCCGCCGTCCCCGTAACCGCAGGTCGCGCGTGGTCCGTCGCCATGTGCCCGGAGCGAAGTCCCCGTCTGGTGCCTAAAGTTGACACCGTGAAGCCCGCGGACCGCCACGACCTCGACGAGCCCCCCGTATCCGCCGGCACCGCCTCCGCCCCCGCGGCCTCCACCTCCGGCGCCGGGCCCGGCCCGAGGAGCCGCCTCGGCGCCTGGCTGGGCCAGTCGCCCTCCACCCAGTCACCCCCCTTCTCGAAGTACCGCTGGCTCCGCCTCCTCACCTACCTCCTCGTCGGCTGGCTGGCCTACGGCATCGCCCTGGGCGGCGCCGAGGAGCTGTCCCACAGCTACGGCCTCACCCCCGACGTGGCGTTCCTCAGCACGTTCCTCCAGGCCGCCGCCGTCGTCCTGGCCCTCTGGCGCCCCGTCCCCGCCTGGGGCCTGTCCCTGTCCGCCGCCACCTTCACCGCGCTGCTCGCCCGGCAGAACATGCTGGCGTTCCAGCTCCAGGGGCCCGACTGGCCCTGGGCCACGCCCACTCTGCTGGCCCACCTGGCCGTGCTCCTGCTCCTCGCCCTGCGGGTCCGCTTCCGCGGCACGGTCGCGGCGCTCGGCGGGACCGTCCTGGTGACGGCGGTCGTCGAAGGCTTCATAGGAGCGCTGCGCTACTCCCCGACGGGACGGGTCGCCGTCGGCCTGTTCGCCGTCACCGCAGTCATCGGCGCCGCCCTGCGCAGCCGGAGCGTGGCCCGCACCGAACTGGTCCAGCAGACGACGATCACCGCAGAGGAGCGGGCCCGCCGCACCGTGCTGGAGGAGCGCAGCCGTATCGCCCGGGAGCTGCACGACGTCGTCGCCCACCACATGTCGGTGATCTCGATCCAGGCCCAGGTGGCTCCCCATCTGGTGGAGAACCCCTCCGAGGAGCTGAAGGAGAACCTGGCCGGCATCCGCAACAACGCCCTGGAGGCGCTGACCGAGTTGCGGCGCGTGCTGGGCGTCCTGCGTGCCGAGGGCCCGGACGGCTCCGACGGCCCGGAGGCCGGTGAGGACTCCCACCGGCTGTCCGCGCCCGGCTCCGGCCCGGCCCCCGACGCCCCGCAGCCGAACCTGGCCCGTCTGGACTCCCTGATCGAGAACACCAGGGCGGCGGGTCTGGAGGTGCGCAAGGTCGTGGACGGCGAGCCGCGCGGCTACCCGCCCGGGGTGGAGCTGTCCGCGTACCGGATCGTCCAGGAGGCCCTGAGCAACGTCCTGCGGCACGCCCCCGGCGCGACGGTCCGGGTCGAGGTCGGCCACTTCACCCACGGCATATACCTGGGCGTCGTCAACGGTCCGCCGCGGCGCCCGGTCCAGCCGTCCCCGGGCGGCGGCCACGGGCTGCTGGGCATGCGGGAGCGCGCGGCGATGCTCGGCGGGCACGTCCAGGCGCACCCGAAACTGCACGGCGGCTGGATGGTGACGGCGTTCCTCCCCCGCGAGGGCGGCCCCGGCCGGTCCGGCGCCGCACCGCACCTGCCGTCCGCCCCGAAGCCGCCCCTGCCCCCTTCCGCGTCCGACCTGCACAGACCCGAATCCCCGACAGGAGAACCGACCCCATGACGAGCGGCGCCGGCACCATCCGCGTACTCATCGCCGACGACCAGGAGATGGTCCGGCAGGGATTCACCGTGCTGCTCGACATCCAGCCCGACATCGAGGTGATCGGGCAGGCGGTGGACGGCCGGGACGCGATCGACCGGACCGCCGAACTGGCGCCGGACGTGGTGCTGATGGACATCCGGATGCCCGAGGTCGGGGGCATCGAGGCGACCGAGCGCATCACCGCCGGCCATCCGGCCGTCAAGGTGCTGGTGCTGACGACCTTCGACCTGGACGAGTACGTGTACGACGCGCTGCGGGCCGGAGCCTCCGGGTTCCTCCTCAAGGACGCCTCCGCGGACAAACTGGCCGAGGCGGTCCGGGTGGTGGCCGCAGGCGACGCCCTGCTCGCCCCCGGTGTCACCCGCCGTCTCATCGCCGAGTTCTCCCGGCTGGACGGCAGCCACCGGGCCCCGCTCAAGCAGCGCGTCGGCGACCTCACCGAACGGGAGACCGAGGTGCTGGCGCTGATCGCGCAGGGGCTGACGAACGCGGAGATCGCCGAGCGGCTGTTCGTGGCCGAGCAGACCGTGAAGACCCACGTGGGCCGCATCCTGGTGAAGCTGGGCCTGCGCGACCGCACCCAGGCGGCGATCTTCGCCTACGAGTCCGGGGTGGTCCGCCCCGGCAGCCGCTGAACCCCGAGGGGCGACCTGTAGTACCTGAGAGGGACCCCGCAGAACCCCTCTCCAAGGTGACGACCGCGCCCTTGGCCCGGGCCTACCGTTCTGCATGTGACCGAGACGACGCACACGCAGACGACGCCGCAGGGCGGGGTGGGCAGGCCGCGCAGCCCGGAGTTGCGGCTGGCCGCGGACGCCCTGAGTGGGCTGCGGCAGGACCTGTTCCACGAGGCCTTCGCCTACCGTCCGCTGCCCCGCCTGGGCCCCGACAGCGCGCTCGTCCGCCGCCGCTCCGGCCGCATGAGGGAGTACGCGACCTGGGCCCCGCACGCGGTGGTGGTCGCCCTCGGCATGGTGGCGATGCTGCTCGGCCTGTCGCGCACCGGCGACTCCGGGCTGCCGTCGCTGCTGTGCGGGCTGCTGGCCCTGGCGCCGGTGCTGCTGACCCTGGTGCGTCCGGCGGGGGCGTTCTGGCTGTCGCTCGCCGCTTCCACGGCCACCGCGGTCGTGGTCGGTGAGGAATGGAGCGGCTGGCCGTGGCAGCCGAGCAGCTTCCTCTCCCACCTGGTGGTGCTCACGGTCGTCGCGATACGCACCCGGCCGCGCACGGCGGCCTGGATGTGGGTGCTGACCGGGGTCTACGGCTTCTTCGCCCAGAGCATCTTCGGCGGGTCGCACTACGACGTCGACGTCGCCCAGATGCTGGTGCTGTCCGCGCTGCTCCTGCTGGTGGTCACCGTCCGGCACATACGCCGTCAGGCCGCGCGGGAGGTGACCGCGCAGCAGACGGTGACCCTGCACGAGCGCTCGCGGCGCACGCTGCTGGAGGAGCGCACGACCATCGCCCGCGAGCTGCACGACGTGGTGGCCCACCACATGTCGGTGGTCGCCATCCAGGCGGAGGCCGCGCCCTACCGGGTGGAGAACCCGCCGCCGGAGCTGGAGAAGGCGTTCGCCACCATCCGGGAGAACGCGGTGGCGGCCCTCACCGAGCTGCGCCGGGTCCTCGGGGTCGTGCGCGCGGCGGACTACGAGGTGCCGGACGCCCCGCAGCCCACGCTCGCCGACCTGGGCGGGCTGCTCGCGAATGTGAGGGAGGCCGGTCTGGAGGTGGAGAAGGCGGTGACCGGCGCGGTGCGCGAGCTGCCGCAGGGCGTGGAGCTCTCGGCGTACCGGATCGTGCAGGAGGCGCTGAGCAACACGCTGCGGCACGCGCCGGGGGCGGGCGCGCGGGTCGAGATCGGGTACGTGCTGGGGGGCCTGGGCCTGCGGATAGTCAACGGCCCGCCGCCCGCCCCGCACCTGGTCAAGGCCTCGCCCGGCGCCGGGCACGGCATCACGGGCATGCGGGAGCGCGTCACCATGCTGAACGGCGAGATGACGGCGGGCCCGACGGACGAGGGAGGCTACGAGGTGACGGTGTTCCTGCCGGTTCCGGCCGCCGACAGCGCCATCGAGGGTGAGGCATGACGATCCGCGTACTGATCGCGGACGACCAGATGATGGTCCGCGAGGGCTTCTCGGTCCTGCTGAACGCGATGCCGGACATCGAGGTCGTCGGCGAGGCCGTCAACGGACGGGAGGCGGTCGAGCGGGTGCGGGAGCTCAACCCGGACGTGGTCCTGATGGACATCCGCATGCCGGAGATGAACGGCATCGAGGCGACCCGGGAGATCGTCGCGACGGACGCGGCGGCGAAGGTGCTGGTGCTGACGACGTTCGACCTGGACGAGTACGTGTACCAGGCGCTGCGGGCGGGAGCCTCCGGCTTCCTGCTCAAGGACGCCTCGGCGCGGCAGCTGGCGGACGGGGTGAGGGTGGTGGCGGCCGGCGAGGCCCTGCTCGCGCCGTCGGTCACCAAGCGGCTGATCACGGAGTTCTCGCGGATGCCGGAGGCGCCGCGTCTGATGCCGTCGGCGCAGGCGGCCTACGGGGAGCTGACGGAACGGGAGACGGAGGTGCTGGTGCTGATCGCGCAGGGCCTGTCGAACGCGGAGATCGCGGAGAGGCTGGTGGTGGCGGAGTCGACGATCAAGACCCATGTGAGCCGGATCCTGGTGAAGCTGGGCCTCAGAGACCGCACCCAGGCGGCGGTGTTCGCCTACGAGGCACGGCTGGTGGCGCCGGGCTGAGCCGGCGGCCGCCCCTGGTCAGCGGGGGACGGCGGGGGCTAACGTCCGTCCATGGCAGCTGCTTCGGAACTCGCTTTCGACCCCTGGGACCCGGCGTTCGTCGCGGACCCGTACCCGGCCTACGCCGAGCTGCGGGCGCGGGGCAGGGTGATCCGGTACGAACCGACCGATCAGTGGCTGGTCCCGCACCACGCGGACGTCTCGGCGCTGCTGCGCGACCGCCGGCTCGGCCGCACGTACCAGCACCGGTTCTCGCACGAGGAGTTCGGCCGGACCGCGCCCCCGCCGGAGCACGAGCCGTTCCACACCCTGAACGACCACGGGATGCTCGACCTGGAGCCGCCGGACCACACCCGGATCCGGCGTCTGGTGTCGAAGGCGTTCACCCCGCGCACGGTGGAGCGGCTGAAGCCGTATGTGCACGGCCTGGCGGGCGATCTGGTGGCGGCCCTCGTCCGGTCGGGCGGCGGGGATCTGCTGACGGACGTGGCGGAGCCGCTGCCGGTGGCGGTGATCGCCGAGATGCTGGGCATCCCGGAGGCGGACCGGGGCCTGCTGCGGCCCTGGTCGGCGGACATCTGCGGGATGTACGAGCTGAACCCGTCGCAGGAGACGGCGGCCAGGGCGGTGCGGGCGTCGGTGGAGTTCTCGGACTACCTGCTCGACCTGATCGCGGCCCGCCGCAAGGAGCCGGGCGAGGACCTGGTCTCGGCCCTGATCGCCGCGCACGAGGAGGGCGACCGGCTGACCGAACAGGAGATGATCTCCACGGCGGTCCTGCTGCTCAACGCGGGCCACGAGGCGACGGTCAACGCGACGGTGAACGGCTGGTGGGCGCTGTTCCGCAACCCCGGCCAGCTGGCCGCCCTGCGTGCCGACCACTCCCTGGTCCCGTCCGCGATCGAGGAGCTGATGCGCTACGACACCCCGCTCCAGCTCTTCGAGCGCTGGGTCCTGGACGACATCGAGATCGACGGCACGACGATCCCGCGGGGCTCGGAGGTCGCGATGCTCTTCGGTTCCGCCAACCGCGACCCGGCGGTCTTCACCGACCCCGGACGGTTGGACCTCACCCGCGGCGACAACCCGCACATCTCGTTCAGCGCGGGCATCCACTACTGCATCGGCGCGCCCCTGGCCCGTATCGAGCTGGCGGCCTCGATGCGGGCCCTGCTGGAGCAGGCCCCGGGGCTGACCCTGGCGGCGGAGCCGGAGCGCAAGCCCAACTTCGTGATCCGGGGGCTGCGGGGGCTGCCGGTGACCGTGGCCTGACCGTCCGCCCGGACCCGGTCACCCGCCCCGGCGGCCCGCCCCGTCAGCCGGTCATGTCCCTGCGCCGCAGTCCCGCGAGGCCCGCCGCCACCAGCAGCGCCGCCAGTCCGGTCAGGACGAGCACCGGGGTCCAGTGCATCGCACCGCCCGGCAGCTTCGGCAGATGGGCGAAGGGGGAGAGGTCCAGCAGCGCCCGGGGGGCGTTCAGGGCGGGGCCGACCCAGCCGATGAGCAGGACGGCGCCCGCGACGCCCCACGCGGCCACCGCGCCGCGCGGCAGGACGCCGTAGAGGAGGACGGCGATGCCGCCGACGGTCCAGACCGCCGGGAGCTGGACCAGGCAGGCGCCCAGGATCGGGCCGGTGTCCCCACCGTAGCCGGCGGCGAAGCCCAGGCCGGCCAGGAGCATGATGAGGGCCGCCCCGGCGAACGCGATCACCAGATGCCCGGCGGCCCAGCGGAGCCGGCCGACCGCGCCGGCGAGGACCGGTTCGGCCCGGCCGGAGGTCTCCTCGCCGTTCAGCCGCAGCACCGACGGCACGATGTACAGGGCGGCGACCAGGGCCAGCATGCCGATCAGCGCGGACAGCAGCGCGTCGGTGAGGCCCGACTGGCCGCCCATCCGCTGGAAGATCTCCCGGGCCTGCCGATTGTCCTTCACCAGGGCGGCCGCCCCGGTGGCCACGCCGCCGTACACCACGCCGGCCACGAGGAATCCGGCGCTCCAGCCCAGCACGCTGCCGCGCTGCAGTCGCCAGGCCAGGGCGCCCGCCGTGCCGAGCCGGCCCGCGGCCGGTCCCGGGCGGGTGGGCAGGAAGCTCATGCCGACGTCCCGGCGGCCGGCCAGCTCGTAGGCGACCGCGCCCTGGGCCAGCGCGGCCACCGCGAACAGCGCCAGCAGCCACCAGCGTTCGGCGGCGAACGCGCGGACGTTCTCCAGCCAGCCGATCGGCGACAGCCAGGTCAGCACCGACGAACCGTCGGCGGAGGCCGAGTCGCCCGCCGCGCGCAGCACGAAGGCCGCGCCCAGGACCGCCGCCGTGAGCCCCCGGGCGAGCCGTGCGCTCTCCGTCAGCTGGGCGACGATCGCCGCCATGGTGGCGAAGACCATCCCGACGCCGCCGACCCCGAGCCCGAAGGCCAGCGCGCCCGCGCCGCCCTGCCCGGCCAGGCCCGCCGCGATCAGCAGCGCCAGCACGGCGTTCCCGGCCGCGGCCGTCAGCAGGGCGGCGGTCAGCGGGGCGCGCCGGCCGACCATGCCGGACGACACCAGTTCCTGACGCCCGCTCTCCTCCTCGTCCCGGGTGTGCCGGACGACGACCAGCAGGCTCATCACCGCGGCGAGCGCGCCCGCGTAGACGCCGATCCGCCAGGCGGTGAGCGCGCCGAGCGAGTCGGCGAAGACGGGGCCGACCATGGCGCGCAGGGAGGTGTTCGTCGCCATCTGCCGCATCAGGTCGGCGCGGGCGGCCGGGGTGCCGTACAGGCCCTGGAGGGCGTTCGGCATGGAGAGGACCATCAGCGCGATCACCGCGATCCACAGCGGGAGCATCGCCCGGTCGCGGCGCAGCGCGAAGCGCACCAGGGTGCCGGTGCCCGCGAGCGGGCGGGAGCCGCCGGCCCGTGCGGAGAAGGCCGTCGCGGTCACGCCGTCACCTCGTCCGGGTCGGCGGAGGCGGCGGGATCGGCGGAGTCGTTCGCGTAGTGGCGCAGGAACAGCTCCTCCAGGGTCGGCGGGGTCGAGGTCAGCGTGCGGACGCCGGAGGCGCCGAGCACGCGCAGGACGCCGTCGAGCTTGTCGGTGTCGACCTGGAGCCGGACCCGGCGGCCCTGCACGTCGAGGTCGTGCACGCCGGGCAGCTGGGCGAGGCCGTCGGGCGCGGCGGCGAGTTCGGCGGTCACGCTGGTCCGGGTCAGATGGCGCAGTTCGGCGAGCGACCCGGTCTCCACGGTCCGCCCCTTGCGGATGATGCTGACCCGGTCGCACAGCTGCTCCACCTCGCTGAGGATGTGGGAGGAGAGCAGGACCGTACGGCCGCGCTCGCGCTCCTCCTCGACGCAGCGCCGGAAGACCTCCTCCATCAGCGGATCCAGGCCCGAGGTCGGCTCGTCGAGGATCAGCAGGTCCACGTCGGAGGCGAAGGCGGCGACCAGGGCGACCTTCTGCCGGTTGCCCTTGGAGTAGGTGCGGCCCTTCTTGGTCGGGTCCAGCTCGAAGCGCTCGACCAGCTCGGCCCGGCGCCGGGCGTCGAGGCCTCCGCGCAGGCGGCCGTAGAGGTCGATGACCTCGCCGCCGGAGAGATTGCGCCACAGGGTCACGTCGCCGGGCACGTAGGCGATCCGGCGGTGCACCTCCACCGCGTCCCGCCACGGGTCGCGCCCCAGCACCTGCGCGGCGCCCGCGTCGGCGCGCAGCAGTCCGAGCAGCACCCGGATGGTGGTCGACTTGCCGGCGCCGTTGGGGCCGAGGAAGCCGTGCACCTCACCGGCCTCGACGGCCAGGTCGAGGCCGTCCAGCGCATGGGTGCGGCCGAAGGACTTGTGGAGTCCGGCGGCCGTGATTGCCTTCGTCATGGTTCAGAACGTACGCTTCCTTCAGAAATTTGTGAAGTTAAGGAAACGCATGAAACCTCGATAGGGTGGCGGGCATGACGGAGTCGAGCACAGGACCGGCGGGGCGGGACCCGGAGACGGTCTCGCAGTTCGTGGAGCGCTTCGCGGCCCAGCTCGTCGAGGCGGGCGTGCCGCGCATGCCGGCCCGGGTCTTCGCCGCGCTGCTCGCCTCCGACAACGGCGCCCTGACCTCGGCGGAACTGGGCGACCAGCTGCGGATCAGCCCAGCGGCCGTCTCCGGCGCGGTGCGCTACCTCGCCCAGGTCCACCTGGTCTCGCGGGAGCGGGAGCCGGGCTCGCGCCGCGAGCGGTACCGGGTGCACAGCGACCAGTGGTACGAGGCCCTCACCAACCGCGAGGCGATCATCAAGCGCTGGGAGGAGGCCCTGCGCGAGGGCGTGACCAGCCTGGGCCCGGACACCCCGGCGGGCCGCAGACTGGCCCAGACGCTGGACTTCTTCGAGTTCGTCGAGCGGGACGTGGCCGAGATGATGGAGCGCTGGCGGTCCTACCGGGAGCGGAAGTACGGGCGCTGACACGGCGCCGGGAGACACGGCAGGGGGCGCCCCGTCACGCCGACGGCAGGGTGAGGCGCCAGGCGGCCTCCGCCACCCGCCAGGTCCGCCGGCGCACCGGGCCCGAGACCGCCGCGTCGGCCCGGTAGCGGAAGTCCACGCCCGTGACCGTCACGGTGTGGCCCGAGGCGCGCAGGGGCGTCGCCTCCGCGCCCACCGACAGGGGCCGCACCTCCACCGCGGCCATGCCGCCCGTGCCCGGTGTCACCGACACCGCCTCCACGGGCTGGCCCAGGTCCACCACCGTCTCGCCGTCGACCTCCACCCGCAGCCGCGCGGGCCCGGGCGAGGGCACCGCGGGGAGCCGGGGCGGGCGCGGGGCCAGGGTGCGGACCAGGGAGCGGTACCAGGGGCGGTCCGAGGCGACCGGCACCGGTTCCGCGGCGGCCGCCCGGACCGGCGCCGGAGGGATGCCCAGCGCGCCCAGCACCACGCCGTCGCTGTCGTCGACGAGGAGGTCCAGGGGCCGCTCGGCCCCGTCCAGGACCGCTCGCGCCGCCGCCACCGCGCCCGTCGGCACCCCCAGGTACTCCGCCAGGGCGAGCGTGCTGCCCACCGGCACCACCGACAGCGCACATCCGGCCAGCTCCCGCTGCCGGTGCAGCAGGGTGACGGCACGGACCAGGGCGCGGTCGTCGCCCACCACGACCGGCCGCCGGGACCCCCGTCGGCCCAGTGCGCGGGCGAACTCCTCCGGGCCCTCCGGCAGGCACACCTTGGCCGCCGCACCCGCGCTGAGCACGTCTTTCGCGATTCGTACGGACTCTCCGTCCGTCTGCCGTGCCGCCGGATCGATGATCACCAGCAGCTGATCGGACGTCGCGAAAGTCGCCACCTCGGTCCTGCCTCGCTTCCTCGGGTAGCATCTTTGTGCAAGAGCCCCTTGCGCTATTGCGCCAGGGGCTTCGTCTATTCCGGGGCATCCGGTCCGACGGTTGTGCGGCCAACGACGGTCGCGGTGGCACGCGGCGGTGAACCTTACGCCCGCGCCCCTGACCTTGGACATGCCCCGCCCGGAAGGGGTGTACGCGCGTGCCCGCACTTGTGCTGCTCGGTGCTCAGTGGGGTGACGAAGGCAAGGGGAAGGCCACCGACCTGCTCGGTGGCTCGGTGGACTATGTAGTGCGTTACCAGGGCGGCAACAACGCCGGCCACACGGTCGTCGTCGGCGACCAGAAGTATGCACTCCACCTTCTCCCTTCCGGAATCCTCTCTCCCGGTTGTACGCCGGTCATCGGCAACGGTGTCGTCGTCGACCCGTCGGTCCTGCTCTCCGAGCTGAGCGGTCTGAACGAGCGCGGCGTCGACACGTCCAAGCTCCTGATCAGCGGCAACGCGCACGTCATCACGCCGTACAACGTCACGGTCGACAAGGTGACGGAACGCTTCCTCGGAAAGCGGAAGATCGGCACGACCGGGCGCGGCATCGGCCCCACCTACGCCGACAAGATCAACCGCGTGGGCATCCGGGTCCAGGACCTCTACGACGAGTCGATCCTCCAGCAGAAGGTCGAAGCGGCGCTCGACGTCAAGAACCAGATCCTGACCAAGCTCTACAACCGGCGGGCCATCGCCGCGGAGCAGGTGGTCGAGGAACTGCTGGGCTACGCCGAGCAGATCAAGCCGTACGTCGCCGACACGGTCCTGATCCTCAACCAGGCCCTGGAGGAGGACAAGGTCGTCCTGTTCGAGGGGGGCCAGGGCACCCTCCTGGACATCGACCACGGCACGTACCCCTTCGTGACGTCCAGCAACCCGACCGCCGGTGGCGCCTGCACCGGTGCGGGGGTGGGCCCGACGAAGATCAGCCGGGTCATCGGCATCCTGAAGGCGTACACGACCCGCGTCGGCGCCGGCCCGTTCCCGACCGAGCTGTTCGACGAGGACGGCGAGGCGCTGCGCCGCATCGGCGGCGAGCGGGGTGTCACCACCGGCCGTGACCGCCGCTGCGGCTGGTTCGACGCCGTGATCGCCCGCTACGCGACCCGCGTGAACGGCCTGACCGACTTCTTCCTCACCAAGCTGGACGTGCTGACCGGCTGGGAGGAGATCCCGGTCTGCGTGGCGTACGAGATCGACGGCACGCGGGTCGAGGAGCTGCCGTACTCGCAGAGCGACTTCCACCACGCGAAGCCGGTCTACGAGACGCTGCCGGGCTGGTCCGAGGACATCACCAAGGCGAAGTCCTTCTCCGACCTCCCCAAGAACGCCCAGAACTACGTCAAGGCGCTGGAGGAGATGTCCGGCGCCCCGATCTCCGCGATCGGCGTGGGTCCGGGCCGGGACGAGACGATCGAGATCAACTCGTTCCTGTAGACACCTGGTGGGAGCGCCCGCCCATACCCCACCCGGCGAGATCCGCGGTCGCCCCGTCGAGCCGGGCCCGGTGGACAAATGTAAAAAGATCCTCCCCCGGAACCCACAAATAGGAAAAGCA
>NZ_JBSGDB010000238.1:0-12902 GCF_053602155.1 Streptomyces sp. NPDC004561 | reverse complement strand
ACGCCGAGCAGGCCGCCGAGGGTGAGCGCGGCCGTCGTACGGCGGACCCGGGCGGGCACCTCGGCGGTGCGGCCGTAACCGCGGGCCTCCATCGCGGCGGCCAGCGCGACCGAGCGCTCCAACGCGCCCTCCAGGACCGGCAGTCCGACCTGGAGCAGACCCCGTACGCCCCGGTCCGGACGGCCGCGCAGCCGGCGGGCGGCGCGCAGTCGCCGGACGTCGGCGATGAGGTGCGGGGCGAAGGTGAGGGCGACGACCACCGCCACACCCGTCTCGTACAGGGCGCCCGGCAGGGACTTCAGGAGCCGGGACGGGCTCGCGAGGGCGTTCGCGGCGCCGACGCAGATCAGCAGGGTGGCCAGTTTCAGGCCGTCGTACGCGGCGAAGACGAGGGCCTCGGCGGTGACCGTGCCGCCCAGGCGGATGCCCTGCGCCCAGTGGGGGAGCGGGACTTCGGGCAGGGTGAGGACGGTGTGGGTGCCGGGGATGGGGGAGCCGAGCGCCACCGCGAAGACGAGGCGGACGAGGAGGACGGCGAGGGCGAGCCTGGCGAAGGCGGAGTAGGAGCGGGCCCAGGGGGCGGCGGAGCGGTGCGTGGCCACGACGTACGCCGACGCGGCTGTCAGGAGTGCGAGCAGGAGCGGGTTGGTGGTGCGGGTGGCCGCGGTCCCGAGGGATATCGCCCAGAGCCACCAGGCGCCCGGGTGCACCCGGGCGCGGTGCCGGTGGCGCGCCGAAGGGGCGCGGGGCGCCGTGCGAGCGGCCACGGACGGCCCGCACTCACGCATCGCGTCGCCGTCGCGCCTGCCACACCGCCGCTGCCGCCAGCAGGGCGACGACTCCCGCGCCGATCGGCAGGCCCAGCGAAGGTCCGCCGTGCGAGCCGCTCCCCGCCGGGGCCGCACCGCTCTTCTTCCCTGCCGAGGCGCCGCCCGAGACCTGCTCGCCGCACCCCTTCTGCGGATACCCGGCGATCGCGCACAGCAGGGCGTTGCTGTCGTAGCGCAGGGGCTTGGCGACGGCGGCCAGGGCGTCCGCCGTCGTCGCGTCGGGGGACACCCGGGCGCAGGCCGTGCGGCCCGCGGGCGGGGTCTCGCCGGACGGCGCGTCCGCGGGCGTGCCGAAGTCGAGGACCAGGGCCACCCGCTTGCTGCCGGACCTGGCGGGCGTGCCCGCGCAGATCGTGCCGAAGTCCGCCGTGCCGCGCGGCCGGGTCGCGTCCGCGGAGTCCGCGCTCACCGCGAAGCGGAAGCCCTCCACGGCGCCGTCGTCGGGCCGGACGATCGACGGGCCCTGCGTGGCGTACGTCCAGTGGCCGCCGGAGCGCTCCCAGAACGACCAGTAGCGGTAGCCGGTGGCCCGCGCCTGCCCGGCGCACAGCACCAGGGCGAGCGCGGCCACGAGCAGGGGCGCCGCACGGCGGACGGCGGTCACGGCTGCCGCTTCTTCCGGCCGCTGAACAGGAAGCCGATGCCGATGCCCGCGACGAGGCCGACGCCGACGATCCACCAGACACCGGTGTGCGAGTCGTCGGACGCCTTCGCCGTGTGGGCGGCGGCGCCGTCCATGTGCGGGGCCGGGCCCAGGCCGTTGAGGGAGCGGACCAGGCTGGTGCCGCCGAAGTCGCCCGGCTGCGCGCCGATCGCGTGCGCGGCGAGGATCAGCTGGGCGTACGCGGCCGGGCCGCTCTGGGCCGCCCACTGGGTGGCGTTCTTCTCCAGCCAGGCGTACGCCTTCTTCGCCGGCCCGGTCCGGCCGTCCGCGGCGAGCGCGACGACCGTGTCCGCCGTGTTGCCGAAGTCGGGCTGGTCCTTGGCGCCGGGCAGCGCGGACTGGAGGTGGCCGCTCTTGGCGACGGCCGCCGCGAGGTACGCGCCGGCGTTGTCCGCCACCTGGGCCGGGGCCGGGTGGGCGGCCTCGGCGCAGGCGTCCTTCGCGGGGGACTTGCCGCCCTGGGCCGCGAACCCCTTGCCGAGCGCGCCCAGTACGCCGGCCGCCGTCGCGTCCGCGTTGGCGAGCAGCTTGCCCTTCTTGTCCGGCTGGTAGACGAGGGCGCCGCCGCCGTCCTGGCCGCACGGTATGGACCAGGCGGCGAGCAGGTCGTACGGCGACTTGCCTGCCTTGCGCAGGCCGGCCGGGTCCGTGCCGGCCGCGGTCAGCGCGCCGATGACGACGGAGGTGGAATTGGTGTCGCTGGGCCCGCCGGGGGTGTAGCCCCAGCCGCCGTCCTTGTTCTGCACGGACTTCAGCCAGTCCACCGCCTTGCCGGCGGCGCCGTCGTGCCCGCCGGCCGCGTGCAGGGCCTGGACGGCGGCGGCCGTGCTGTTGGTGTCCACCATGGTCTTGCCGTCGCAGGCCTTGGCGGGGTCCGCGCGGTACGCGGCGAAGGCGCCGTTCGCGCACTGCTGGCCGGCGAGCCAGTCCACGGCCCGTGCGGCAGGCCGGTAGCCGAGGGTCCGCTGGGCGACCAGGGCCAGCGACTGGCGCCACACACCGTCGTAGGTCGGGTCGGACTTGCCGTACAGCCCGGCCGGCAGCGTCACCTTCGGGGACGCCGACGGGGACGGGCCGGCGGCCGTGGCGGGCGCGGCGGCGGCCAGCACGCCTATGGCGGCGAGAGCCGCGGCACTGCGGCGGACGTTCATGGTCGGCGACTGCCTCTCCCTGCGGGGAGCCGGGCAGCGCGCGGGAGGACCCCGGGCGGCTCGGCTCCGTATACCTCGACGGTGCCGTGCGCGGCGGGGGCCGGGCACGTGAGCCGGTCAACGTTCCGTCCGGGGCAGTCCGGCTCACCGCCTGAGGGCGGTTCACGGTTGCGGGTCAGCGCCGGAATTGCACCGGCTTCCCCCCGTACGGGTGTGATGACGACTCCGCCACTTTACCGGCAGCCCCGCGCGGCCCGAGGGGTGGCTGTGCGCACAGGGCGGCGGTGACCGGCGTCACGCGCGCGAGGCGCCGACGGACCGTGCGCCGCGGCGCCTATGTGCGGATGGTCCGGCCCCGGCACAGCGGACCCGGGACGCCCCGGAACTCCAGGTCGAGGCCGAGGCCGTCGCGTTCGGCGTGGATGTGCAGGTGCGGCTCGGTGCTGTTGCCGGAGTTCCCCACCTCGCCGAGCACCTGCCCGGCGCGCACGGGGTCGCCCTTGGCCACGGTCACGGTGCCGGGGCGCAGATGGGCCAGCTTGACGATCTCGGAGCCCGTGTCGATCCACACGTGGTTGCCGTACAGGGGCTGGTAGCGGATGGTGCCGGGGTCCTGGTCGGCGATGTGGTCGGCGGCGGAGACGACCTCGCCGTCGCAGGGGGCGTGCAGGGGTTGCCCGTAGACGAGGTAGCTCTCGTTCCGGCCGGTCGCGCCCTCGCTCCGGACGCGGGCGCGTGACCGGCTGCCGCCGGGGCCGACCTGGATCACATCGAGGGCGCCGCGCTGTTCGGGGAAGGGCGCATGATGGTTCAGGCCGCGTCCGCCGCCCTGAACGATGTACCAACTGCCGTTCTGTAAGGGGAACATGAGAGGGCGTGACACGGTCGTCCCCCAGCGGTGGCGCCGTGCCCGCACGAGGAGCAACCCGAGCCCGGCGAGCAGGGCCGTCCCCACCACCAGGTCGGGGGTCGCGCCGCCCGACGTGGGCAGTCCGGGCAGGCGCCAGGCGGAGGCGAGGGCGACGAGTGCCCCGCTCTCCAGCGGACGGCGTAGCCACCAGGGCTCCGCGGCGAGGGTGCGCCAGCCCTCCAGGAACAGGTATCCGGCCGCGACGACGAGCAGCCGGCCCAGCCAGGCGAGCCGGGAGGGCGCCTCCCAGCAGGCGCCGATGCGTATGACGAACAGCACGGTCAGCACGGTCCAGGCGAGGGCCGCGCGCGTACCGCCGGACATCCGCACGCGGGGCGGCCGGTGGGCGGCCGGGGAGATCAGGAGTCTGCGAAGTTCACGGCCGTCACGGGTGGACGCGAAGGCGAGAGCCCGCCCCCTGGTGCCTTCGATCACCAGCCCGTCGGGGCTGTCGCGCACGCCGGTGACCTCGCCGACCCGGCCGAGGGTGGCGTCCACGATCCCGTCGAGCCGCTCCCGGCCCACGGCGGCGACCACGCGCGGCGCGAGCCGCTCCCGGTCGGCGGGCCCGGCGGTGAGGAACCGGTACAGGGCGGCCGCCTCGGCGCCCTCCGGTCGCGTCCCTCGGCCGTCCGCCGGTTCCCTGGTCGTGTCACGCATCGGGACGAACTCCTTCTTCCGGGTTTCGGGTCTCAGCCGTACGGGCGGCCGGTACCCCTGTACTCAACTCGGTCCCCGATGGGTCGAGTTGTCAGGCGGCCCGCGCCGGCGGGGGCATGACGGCGACGGTCAGGCACCACGTCAGCCGGTCCAGCGCGTGCTCGCACTCCGTGGCGTCCTCGCCCGTCACCACCCAGTGCGCGAGCCGGTCGGTGACGTCCGCGTACGGGGCCGCCGTCACCAGGTCGCCGGGCCGCCGGGTGAGGACCAGGCACTCCAGGGCGGGCTCGTACGCGGTGGCGGGGTGCACGTCCAGGCGGCTGACCCGGCCGGTCGCGGCCGGATAGGCGAACTGGACGGCGGCGGCCCGCTGCCGGGTGGGCGTGACGTCGGCGGGCGCGCCGCACGCCAGGTCCGCCGCGGCCCGCGCCAGGTCGACGCCGGTGGCCGACTCCACGAGCAGGGGCACGAGATCGCCGGGCAGGTGCGGGGCGACACCGGCGACGCGGGGGCCCCGGTCGGTGAGCCGCAGGCCGATGTGGGCGACGGTGCGGGTGAGACCCAGGGCGCGCACGGTCCGTCGGACGGTCTGGCGCAGGAACGGGTTGTGCAGAAGCCCGTCGTGGGCGTGGACGGAGCGCCGCAGTGCCGCGTGGGCGGGCGGCGGACCTGGGGCCGTACGGGTGAGCGCGGCGATGCGGACCTCGTCGTCCAGTACGACGGTCTCGGCGGACACCAGCGGCGCCGCCGCGTCCTCGGGTCCGGCGGGCGGCACCTTGTGCCGCAACAGCAGGTCCGCCAGCGCCCCCGGGTCGGCACAGGCCGCGGCCGTCTCGTACGACGGGCCCGGCAGGCCCAGCCGGCCGGCGATGCGCGCGGCGGTGGGCAGATGCCGCGCGGACCAGGTGAGGACGCCGGCGACACGGTGCCGGGCCGCGTACCGCGCCACCGCCTCGGCCGTCTCATCCGCCCGGTCCGGATCGGCCATGAGGTGGCCGGCCAGGAAGGGGCGCGCCCAGCGGGGCGGGGCGGTGCCCACGAACACCACCGGGCGGGCCGCGGCGATCCGCGCCAGCGTGAACTCCCCGTACGACACCCTGCGTTCGACTCCGAGCAGGAGTACGGGCAGCGGCATCGACGCCTGGCCCTTCCCGGGGAGAACGTGGACGAGGAGCACCCCGGATGCCGCTCCCCCGTAGCCGGCACCCGGGGCGGGTCGGCTTGCTCTCTGTGCCATGATCCTCACCCACCGCACCGTCAACTGTCAACGATTGCTGCCTAATTGAGCAGGGTGCGTTGTCACGTCTGGTCGGCGCCCGGGGGACCGGGTAGCCTCGCGTCAGTCCAGTCACCGATCAGGACGACACGCCCAGGGGGGACCTCGGTGAGTGACGCCTACGCCTCGCTGGCCGAGTTGCTCGTCCGGTTGGGCGAGTTGACCGGCCGGCCCGGACGGCTGCCGGAGGCCCTGGACGTGGCCGACCTCTCGCACCGAACCGGCATACCCGTCGGCGTCGTCGTCGACCTGCTCGGCGGCGGCCGGGCACCGGAGGCCTGCCTGGCCCAACGGGTCCGCCAGCGGCTGGACTTCATTCGCGAGACCCGCCGCCGCCCCGACGGCAAGCGGTACTCGCTGGACGAGCTGGCCAGGATCGCCGGAACCAGCCGGCAGTGGCTGAGCGAGTGGCGCAAGAGCGGCATGCCCGGCCTGGAGCACACCGACCGGTTGCGCCGTCACTTCGGCCTGCCCGCCGGCTTCTTCACCGCGGACGAACCCGAGGCGCTCTACGAGGCGTTGCGGCCGGTGGCGCAGCGACTCCAGGTGCAGACGGACCCCCTGCTGCGGCTGCGCGAGAGCGGCCTGGTCCGGCTCGCCGCCCGCGCCCCGCAGATGAACGCCCGGCAGCTCGCCACCCTCGCCGACCTGGCCGAAATGATCATCTCCACGGAGCCGGTCGAGAGCTGACAGCACTGCGCGGGGCATGCGTTCCGGCCACCCCGCGGACCCCTCGGTACCCCGTATCCGCGGTACGTCCCTTTCGTGCCGCCCGCACGCCCCGGGCGAAGGTGGCCCGAGCGACGGGGACTTGGCATATTGCGATCAGACGTGACCGCTCGCAGCCCCCGGGGGAATGGTGCGTACAACCAGGAAGATGCGCCGGTTCGCCAACGCGCTCATCGACCCCCTCAGGGTTCCCATCCCCGCCGACCCCGGTGACCTTCTCTGCGCGCTGGTCGAGTCCGCCTCCCGGTGGCGCGGACGCCCCATCGTCGTCCACCTGGCCAACTTCCCGCCGCACACCTCCGCCACCGGACTCTGGATCGAGCGCGGCACCCGCGACGACATCGTCATCGAGGCCGACGCCCCGCCCTGGATGAAGCTGGTGATCCTCGGCCACGAACTGTGGCACATGGCCGACGACGACCCGTCCCACCTGGCCGCACACGCCGACGGCGGCCTCGCGCCGGCCGGCCCCGACGGCGCCCGCCCGGCCGCGGCGCGCACCCGCTTCCTGGAGGCCGCGGAACAACGCGCCGATCTGTTCGGCATGCTGATCGGCGACCGGCTGCGCCCCTGGCTGAAAGCATCCCCCGACTCCGTCTACGCGGCGCACAACTCCGGCCACGACGACCTCGCGGGACGTATCGGGGCGGCCCTGAACTACCGCGGGGCCGAGAGGTGAGTGACCTGATCAACTACGTGAGCTGCGGACTGCTGTGGCTGGGACTGCTCGCCAAGGCGCCGGACCTCCTGCGCAGATGGCGTGATCCCTTCCTGCTCGCCCTCAGCAGCGTGCTGGCCTTCGCCTCGCTGTGCTTCCTGTTCGGCGCGCCCCACACGGTCGGCCTCATCAACGGCCTCAGCGGCGTGCCCAACCTGGCCGCCCCGCTGACGTACGCGGCCATCACCGCCTACGGGGCCGCGTCCCTGGTGCTCGTCGTGGGCTGGCGCGGCGGCCCGGGCACGGCCCGCGCCATCCGGCGCTGGACCCTCGGCTACACGGCCGTCCTCGGCGGCATCGCGGTCCTGTTCGCCCTGGGCGACACGTCGGTGGAACGCCGGACCGACTTCGACACCTACTACGCCACCACGCCGTACGTCGCCGAGATGATCGTCCTGTACCTGGTCGCGCATCTCACGGCCGTCCTCGTCACCGCCTGCCGGTCCCTGTCCTGGGCCCGGCACCTGCGCGGCTCCCTGCGCGCCGGGCTGGTGACCATGGGGCTCGGCACCGTGGTCGGCGGCGGGTACAGCGCCTCGAAGCTCGTGGCCGTCGCCGCCCGCTGGTGCGGACGCGACTGGTCGGCGCTCGGTACGACCTTCTCGCCGGTCTGCGCCGGTCTGAGCGCGGCGCTGACCGTCGTCGGCACCGTCATCCCGCTGGTCGGCCCCTACCTCGCCACCCGGGCACGCTACTGGCGGGAGTACGCGCGGCTGGGCCCGCTGGAGCGGCAGCTGACCGAACTCCTCACCCGCGAGTACCTGCGTGTCCCGCGCCCCTTCTGGGCCTCGCCCGCCCGCCGGCTGACCTGGCGCCAGAGCTCCATCTACAACGGCCTGCGCTACCTCGAACGGCACTTCGACGAGGGGCTGTTCCGGCAGACGTACACCGATCACCTGCGCACCACCGGCGACCCGCACGGGGCGGAGGCCGCCGCGTGGGCCGCCGCCATAGCCGCCGCGACCCGGGCCGTGCGCGAGCCCGGTACCGGACCCGTGGCGGCCGGCGCGCCCGGAGCGCTCCCGGGACGCCCCGACCTTCCGGCGCTCCTGCGCATCGCCGATGTCCTCGCCGACGGCACCGGCGAGCCCGCCCTGGCCATGTGCTGAACGGAGCCGTCGATCCATGAGCCTCGTCGTGTACTCGGCGGCAAGCCTGTTCGCCGTGACCGCCCTGCTTCTCTTCCGCAGGCCGCGGGTCGCCCTGAGGGATCCGCTGACCGCCTCCACCTGCGTCTCGATCTTCCTCGGCGGGCTGTGCTTCTTCTGCTCGGCCCCCGTCACCCTGTCCGCGGTGAACGCGCTCACCCGGACCCCCAACTTCGGCGCGCCGATGACCTACAGCGTCATCTCCGCGTACAGCGCCTCCCTGCTGATCCTGCTGATCAACTGGCGTGGCGGACCCGCCGGGCAGGTCCGGCGCTGGGTCGTGCGGGTCGTCACCGTGTACAGCCTGCTGATCGCCGCCATCATCACGCTGTTCGCCCTGGCGAGCGCACCGGTCGAACGGCTGCGGGACCTCGACACCTACTACGCGAACACCCCGTACATGCGCGAGATGATCGTGCTCTACCTGCTCGGGCACGGCTCCTGCGCGGTGATCACGTGCTGTGTGTGTCTGCGGTGGTCGCGGGAGGTGACCGGCATCCTCCGGGTCGGCCTGCGCCTCATCATGGCGGGACTCGTCGTCGACGTGATCGGCTTCGAGTGCGCCAAGATCACGGCGGTCGCCGCCCGCTGGACCGCGTACGACCTCGACCACCTGTCCACGGACCTCGCTCCGCCGGCCTCCGCCCTGGGCGCCCTGATCTGCAGCGCGGGCTTCGTGCTGCCCCGGCTGCTGCCCGCGGCCCTGGCCCAGTGGCACAGCATCTGGGACTACCGGGCGCTGGCCCCCCTCTGGGCGGAGCTGCGCAGCGTGCCGACCGCACCCAAGCCCGCGCCCCCGCGCTGGCAACTGCCCCGCGGCCGGCTGTACTACCGCGAGATCCGCATCCTCGACGCCCTGCTCGCGCTCCAGTCCCGCTGCGACGGCCGGGTGCGGGAGACGGCGTACCGGCAGGCCCGGACGCAGGGCAGCCCGCCCGGCGAGGCCCACTTCATCGCGGCCGCCGCCATGGTCGTCGACGCCGCGCACCAGGCCCGCCGGCCGCAGCCGCCCGAGAGCCCCGAGCCGGCCGGCACCTCCCGCCTGCACACCGCCGTCTTCTCGGACACCGGCGAACTGGTCCAGCTGGCCCGGGCACTGGCCGGGTCACCCGTCGTCAGGGCAGCCCGCGAAGGTGCGGCGAGAGCCACTCAGAGCTGAAGGAAGAGAACCGAGATGTCGCACACAGCCGTTGTCATCGGCGCCGGAACCGCCGGCCTGCTCGCCGCCGCGGCGTTGTCGCCGGCCGTGGACCACGTGGTCGTGCTCGACCGCGACGAGCTGCCCGACGCGCCCGGGCACCGCAAGGGCCTGCCCCAGGCCCACCACGCCCATCTGCTGATGCCCGGCGGCCTGGAGGCGATGGAGAAGCTCCTGCCCCAGACCGACATACGCAAGAACCTGCTGGCAGCCGGGGCCAGGGAGCTGGCGCTGAGCGACGGCATGGTGGCCCTGACCCCCGCGGGCTGGTTCCGGCGCTGGCGGCACCACGAGTACGTCACGATCACCTCCAGCCGGCCGCTGCTGGACTGGGTGGTGCGCCGGGCCGTCCTGGCCGAGCACCCCAACGTGGAGATCCGCCGGGCCGAGGCGACCGGACTGCGCGGCAGCGCCCGCCGGGTCGTCGGCGTGCGGCTGGCCGGCGACGGCCGGGCGGACGGACTCGACGCCGACTGGGTGGTGGACGCCGGCGGCCGCGGGACCCGTGTCGTGCCCTGGCTCGACGCTCTCGGGGTCCGCGGCATCCGGGAGAAGAACGTCGACTGCGGCCTGGCCAACGCCACCCGCGTCTACCGCACCCCGCCCGGCGCGCGGGACTGGCCGCTGACCCTGGTCCAGGCCGACCCCCACATCGGCAGGCCCGGCCGCAGCGGCATGATCGTCCCCATCGAGAACGACCAGTGGATGGTCAGCCTCGGCGGGATGCGCGGCAGCGAACCCCCGAGGGACCCCGACGCCTTCCTCCGCTACGCCCTCGGCCTGCCGAGCCCCCTGGTGGGCCGGCTCATCGCCGGCGCCGAGCCGCTCACGCCGGTCTTCACCAGCCACAGCACCAGCAACTCCCGCCGGTATCTGGAGCGGGCCCGCCTCTGGCCCGACGGCTTCGTCGCGCTCGGCGACGCCGTGGCCACGTTCAACCCGCTCTACGGGCAGGGCATGTCCGTCGCGGCACTCGGCGCCCGGACCCTCGCCGAGGCGCTGCGGGACAGCGACCCCGGCACACCCGGCCTGGCCCGGCGCGTCCAGTGCGCCGCGGCCCGGTCCGTCGAGGCGGCCTGGAGCGTGGCCGTCGGCACGGACGTGCTGTATCCCGGCGTGACGGGCGGCCGGCCGACCCCCGCGGACCGCCTCGCCGCGGAGTACTCCAAGCGCCTGACGAGGGCGGCCACCGGCTCCTACGCGGCGGCGTGCGCCCTGTGGGACGTGACCAGCCTGCGCGACGGCCCGTCCCGGCTGATGCGGCCGGGCGCGATCCTGGCAGCCCTCGCCGGCCCCGCCCTGCCGCCACTCGCGGGTCCGCCCCTCACCCCGACCGAACACGCCTTCCTGTCGACGCTCGCCTGACCCCGGGGGCGGGGCGGGCCCGCGGGGTCAGATGGGGCACGCGCGAGGCCGGCGGGAGGAGTCATCGTGGTGGCCGCCCTGAACCGACGGCCCGGCGGGGACCGTCCCGCCCGTGTACCCATGTACCTTGCAGCGCCTCGCGTCCCCGCAGCGCGTGCCCGTCTCCCGGCGGGGGCCGCTCCCGGCTGACGTCCTCGGTGAACAGCTCTGCTACGGGGGTCGGTTCACCGGGGTGGCAGGACGAGGCGCTCGCAGGCGCGTGTATCCGTCGACCCGGTGGGCCGAGACGTACGAGACCGCCGTCGCCGTGTCCTCGCGGGCGACCGTGGCCGGGACGTCGGGCGTCAGCCGCCGGGAGAGCCGCCCGGCCGGGCGGCCGGCGACGTGCGACCGCAGCGCCTCGCGTCCCCGCACCGCGCGCCCGTCTCCTGACGGGGGCCGCTTCCGGCTGCCGTCCTCGGTGAACAGCCGGGTCACGGAGGCCGGTTCACCGAGGGCGAGCCGGTGGGCGAAGTCCAGGGCGAGGCGCTCGCAGGGGCGCTCGGGGAGAAGCCGTCGCAACGGGTCCATGCGGCTGCCCCGACGGCCGGGGGGCGGCGACCGGTTTTCACCCCGCCCCGCGCACGACCCGTTTCACACCGCCACGTACACCACCGGACCGGTCCCCGCCACCGGCTCCGCCCGGCCCTGTTTCACCAGCCGGCGCAGGTGGGACTCCGCCTCCGACACCGCGATGGTGCGCGAACCGTAGGGGATGTCGGCCCAGGGGCGGTTCCACTCCATCCGCTCGGCGAGCTGCCAGGGCGTGAGTGGCTCGGCCAGCAGGGCGAGGAGACCCGCCAGCCGTTCCTCGTGGTGCGTGAGCAACTGCGCCACCCGGGCCGGGGCGTCGGTGAACGCGTACTGGTGGGCGGGGAGGACCTCGGCGGGCGTGAGCCGGCCCACCCGCTCCAGCGAGTCGAGGTAGTCGCCGAGGGGGTCGGTCACGGTCGCGTCGTCGGGGTCCTCGTACAGGCCGATGTGCGGGGTGATCCCCGGCAGCAGGTGGTCACCGCTGAACAGCCGCCCCCGGCCCGGGAGCCGCCCCGGATGCTCCTCCTCCAGGTGCAGGCAGACGTGACCGGGCGTGTGGCCCGGGGTCCAGACCGCGCGCAGCCGGCGTCCGGGCAGGTCGAGGAGCTCGCCCGGGACGATCTCCCGGTCCGGCAGCGCGGGGGAGAGACCGGGGACGCCACGGCGGCCCCGGGCGGCCCGCAGCGGAGCCACGTGCTCCTCGGGCGCGCCCGCCGCCGTGAGCTTGGCGGCCATGTACGCGTACCACCGCTCGGGCCGCGTCTCCCGCGCCCGGCGCACGATCGCCGCGTCGGCCGCGTGCATCGCCACCCACGCCCCGGAGGCCTCGCGCACCCGCCCGGACAGCCCGTGGTGGTCGGGGTGGTGATGGGTGACGACCACCCCGTACAGCTCCCGGACCGCCGTACCGCAGGCCGCGAGCCCCGCCACCAGCGTGTCCCAGGAGGCCGGATCGTCCCAGCCGGTGTCGACGAGCACCGGTCCCCGGTCGGTGTCCACCACGTACACCAGCGTGTGCCCGAGGGGGTTGTCCGGTATGGGGACCCGAACCGACCGCACGCCCCCGCCGTGATCGAACGTCTGCGTCATCTGACCGCCCCTCCGCCCGCCGTCCCCACGACCCTTGCCCACTATAACCAGAACTGATGGAACGTCAGATCGTGCGGGAGCGAGGTGGTCGTGCGGGCCGGTTACCCACGAGTTGCGTCACGCTTTCGGACTATTAGAGTGGATGTATTCCATATGGGCATATTTGGGGAGAGCTCATGCAGCGAAGGACCATCAAGAGGGCCGCCGCCCTCAGCTCCGTTCTGGTGGCGACCGGCGTCGCCCTCATGCCGTTGAGCATCCAGCCGGCGTTCGCGTCCGCTCCGGCGGCGCACGTGAGTTCCGCGACGGTCGTCCCGCAGCAGAACCACTACCGGGAGGGCTTCCGGCAGGGCTTCCGCGACGGCTTCGCCGACGCGCGCTCCGACTGTCGCCGCGGGGGCTACGGGTCCGGCTACGCGCGAGGCCATGACTCCTCGTGGGCCCGTGGTTACGTCGACGGCTACAACCAGGGCTACAGCTCCGCCTACAACCGGTACTGCCGCTGAAGCTGCCCATTCCCGGTCATCAGGGCCGCGCCGGCGGTGACACCTCCGGGTACGGCGGCCTGGTCCGCTCGGTCCGGCTCCCGGG